>NZ_JBHIRW010000056.1:0-5717 GCF_042197445.1 Bartonella sp. AA1HLJMS
AGCACAAAGACAGCATATTGCCGCTCTGCTGTTTGGGGGTGATGGCAAAGAAATGGCTTCCATGCTTGCACAAGGCATGGCACCCATTAAAGAGCTGTTTGCAAAGGCGCGAAAAGGAAAGTGGCTGATAGGTGCCGATGTTGCACGCTATGCAGCAGATTTAAGTGACAAGCTTGGTGCTTTTAAGAAAAAAATAGGCGGTATCGCGAGCTTTATTGGCGCGCGTTTCATGCCCGTGATTAATGATATGATTGACGGTTTTTCAAAGTTGATTGATGAAAACCGCGACCTCATTCAAACAACTGTTGCGAGCTGGGCTAAAACCTTAAAAAAAGTCCTTAATGATTTGCTTAATCCTACCTCTGATTTAAGAAAAGGCATCAGTGATCTCACAGAGAGGATTAAAGGCTGGTTCCAATGGCTAGAACCTCTGATTGGTGAAATAACCCTTTTCAAGGTGGGGCTTGTAGCTCTTGGTTCATTCATTTTTGGTCCACTCATTGCCGCATTAGCAGCCGTAGGAGCCGCATTTGTCACACTTGGCTATACTATAATGACGACGCCTATCGGTTGGTTAATGGGTGGCATTGCAGCGCTCTTTGTCCTCTATCAATATTGGGACAAACTCAATGGTTGGGTAGCAGCATCTTTAGCCGCGGTTGGAGCAGTTCTTATAGCTTCAGTTATTCCAGCAATAACCGCTGTTGGTTCTGCTTTTATATCGCTTGGTGTTGCTATCATGACAACCCCCATAGGCTGGATAATGGCTGGTATTGCAGCCCTTATTGGAATTGGATATCTGCTTTATAAAAATTGGGATACGGTCATGAATTTCTTACGAAATTTGTTGAGTTCTTTGGCTAATTTATGCAGTAACATTTTCAGTAACCTCTTTAGTCTCTTTAAAAAGTTTTCACCCCTCTCTTGGATTGCAAAAGGCATAAATGCATTGATTAAATGGTTGCTTGGGGTCGATTTAATGGAAGCAGGTTCCAATCTTATTAATGGGCTTTGGGAGGGCATCAAAAGCAAATGGGGTGATCTATATAACGGATTTGGCAATATGATGAATAAATTAACCAGTTGGATACCTGGCTTTGGAGGAAAAAAATCAAAGTTTAATGTCTCAATAGACAAAACTTCAACGCAGACCATTAAAACCTTTACTGATGAAACCAATACACGGGCAAAAAAATGCTGGATACAGCAGTGGTTACAAATACCCCCCCTGAAAAACGCAAGAGTGGTTTTAATACAAGTGTCGTTGAAACAGGACAAATGCAGGCAACAAATAAAGTAGGTGCTTTTAAAGCTCCAAAGCCAATTACGGTTCATAAGCCCATTGAAGTAGACGCCCGTGTAACCATTACAAATCTCAATATTTCAGTACCAAATGGTCTCAAGGACGAAATCAGAGACGCTGTCAATCAAGCACTTGAACGCTATGCAAAACAGCAACGTTTAGCCATAGCCTCTAGCCTTTCGGATTAAATACCATGATGTTAGCTTTGGGTGGTTTTATTTTTTCGATTGAAACAGCTGCTTATCAAACACTTGATATGTCTTATGGCATTCCATGGGTAGAGCAAGGACGATTGGGGCGCAAAGCAGCTCTTCAATTGCCTGCCGTTGCAAATGCGGAATTTTCTTTAACTGGTGTGATTTATCCAGATTTCAAAGGTGGTCACAGACAGCTCGAATATTTACGGCAAATGGCACATGAAGGACCTCACATTCTTGTGACCGGTCAAGGCAAAATCTTAGGTAAGTTTGTCATTCTTTCCGTAGAGGAAAAGCAAAGTGTTTTTCATCATAACGGCACCCCAAAAAAACAAGAATTTACAATAAAATTGAGAGAATATGGTGAAGACCTATGAGTGATCTTTACGTAACAAAAGAAGGCGATATGGTTGATGCCATTTGCTGGAGATACTATGCAAAGGGTCAACAAGCCCTTGCTGTTGAACGCGTTTATGCAGCAAATTTTGGTCTTGCAGACTATGGACCCATTTTAAAAGCAGGAATCACAATCGTTTTGCCAACCCTCCCCTATCCTAAAGCCACACCGGTAATCAGAATTTGGGGTAGCAAATCATGAAACCTTTTTGCACAGTGATGGCAAATGGAGAGGACATCACAAGAATGCTGATGGACTATGTTTTGTCGATTGAAATTACCGATGAAGCAGAAAACAAAAGTGACCGTATCACTATAGAGCTTGATGACCGCGCACGTGACAGTGATAACGGCTTTCTTGATATTCCTCTTATCGGAACAATCATTTCTGTCACACTTGGCTATGAAGGGGGCAAAAACCGCGATATGGGATCCTATCTGATAGACGAAATCTCTGTAAGCAGCCCACCACAAAGCTTAAGCGTGACAGGGCGCGCCGCATCAATGAACACGTCTTACAGAACCCCAAAAAGCCAATCCTATCACCAGCAAACCCTTGGCAGTATTGTTCAAGAGATAGCACAGCGTAATGGCTATACACCAAAAGTTGACCCTGCTCTTGCTAAAATTGTTGTGCGTCACATTGACCAAACTTCTGAAAGCGATATGGCTTTTGCCACACGCCTTGCAGAAGACTATGATGCGGTAGCAAAACCCGTTGATGGCAAGCTTGTTTTGGCTAAACGGGGCGAAGGCAAAGCCATCACTGGTGAAACACTCCCCGTTATTGTTATCCATGAAAAACATTGTACCTCTTGGGATTTTAAATACAGCGCACGAGATGAAGCAGGTGCAGCCAATGGCTTAGAAACAGATGTGGGGGACGACCAAAAAGCCGCTGCTGATGCACGAGAGCCAGAAGAGATTGATGATGATGAAAACTTTATCCATATGGATAACAGTGACAGAGCATCATCATCTGAATCAGAAAAAGCAGAAAAAGAATCTGAGAAAGAAGAAGACAAAGAGAAGAAAGGCGGTGTTCTCGCAACCTATCATGATATCCGCAGTGGTGAAAAAAAAGAAGTCAAAGTTGGTAATCCGCCGTTTCATGAACTCAAATACACCTACCATAACCAATCAGAGGCTGTTGCGGCCATTGCTGCTTATCGCAATAAATCATCACGCGGTAAGTCTTCTTTCTCATGTGATATCGGTGGTGATCCGTTTGTGCAAGCAGAAGCAAAGCTTGTTCAAGAGCCCCCTTTCCGCCCCTATATTCCAGCAGAATGGCGCATCAAGAGCGTTAAGCACAAACTTGATAAAACGAGTGGTTACACCACAAAAATAGAGTGCGAGCTTTTTGATGAAGCCCAAGAAGACACAGCTAGAAACGTTGCAAACACCACACCAGACAAAGATGATACCCTCGACCCAAACGCCCCACCAGACGCATGCGACGAAGGTGAAGGCGTTATCCATATGGATGAGGAAGATATCAATTAGCAAAAATATCAAAAAATTATTAGAAGCTACTTGACAATGTGGCGACAATATGAATAATCGAATCAGGTGCCTAAGAAACACCTTAAACACATAGCGGATAGATTGCCGAAACAATCTTTTCACCGCCAATTAAAAACTTTGACTCGTTGTATGCTACAAGCATATAATGATATTGTCGGGTGTGGTTATGCTATACAATACCCTTTTGGGAAAGGCGTAACGACGGGCTATGTGCCGTGTTTCTTAGCACCCGGCGCTCTTTAATTGAGTGTCATTAAGAAACCTTTAAGCACATAGGAGCCAAATTATGGCACAGTATTTAATTGATATACATCAAACCACGATTAATGGTGATATCGTTCAAACAGTCAACGCACGTGAATTACATGCGTTTTTAGAAATAGGTAAAGATTTTTCCAATTGGATTACTGACCGTATCAAAAAATATAATTTATTAGAAAATCAAGACTTTGTTTGGTCGCCAAATTTGGCGAGCAAAGGCAGAGGTGGTCACAATCGTAAAGATTATCATCTGACTTTAAGTGTAGCCAAAGAGCTCTCTATGCTTGAAAATAATAAGAAAGGTAGAGAAGCTCGTTTATACTTTATCGAATGTGAAAGACGGTTAAAACAAGTAGTGACACCACAGATAGCCGCTCCACAAGTTGATTATTCCAAACCCGAAGCATTACTTGGTGTTTTGAATCACTTACAAAGTCAAATCGAGCAAAAGGATAACACCATTGCAGAATTAGCACCAAAAGCAAAAGCACTTGATGGTTTAAAGCGCTCTGATGGTTTATTCGGTCTTATTGAAGCAGCGAAAATGCTTGAAGTACGACCAAAGGATTTAACAGATTACTTGCGTAAACATGATTGGGTGTATCGACGGGCTCCAGGGGCGCCTCTGTTACCTTATCAGGATAAAATCAAGAAAGGATTCATGGACTGCCCTGCTATCACCATTCAAAGACCGGATGGTACAGAAAAGGTGCTCCCTTCAACAAAAATCACACCAAAAGGATTGGCATGTTTGAGAGAACAAATCCATGGAGGTGTACAATGAACACCAGTATCGACTTTTTATGTGATTTATGGATGGCTTTGTTTCAATTTTCTGATCGTGATGATGTCGAAGATAAGGCTTTTAATGCTCTCATTGAGACCATGGATGCAATAGAAAAAGCTTTGATTTTAAAACTTCAAGATGAATCACCAAATGCACTCAGAATTTTGGCAATGATTACAAATTTTGGAACCTTAAAACCTCCCCCGATTATGGAGCCTTTGTTAAAAGCTTACGAACCAAATTTGGAGAGCCCCATTAAAAAGGTTGCTTAATTAAAAAATAGAACTCCCCTCCCCGTTCTCAAAAATGGGGAGGTGGTCAAGATGCTTCTTCTAAAGCCGCTTGTTCCTTACAATTATTTTGGATAGGCGTTAAGCTAATCTGCAAATTTAAAGCACTCAAAACACTAAGAAAAGTAGAAAGTCGTGGATCACCTTTATCGCTTAAAGAACGATAAAGAGACTCGCGATTTAGTCCTGTCTCTTGAGAAACAGTTGTCATTCCTTGTTTACGCGCAATAATACCTAATACATGTGCAATATAGCCACTATTTTTGGTTTCTAAAGCATCATCTAATAAGATCTTAAAGTCTTCAGGTGTATTAAAATATTCACTTACATCAAATTTAGTAATTTCCATGTTTCATTTCCTTTACTAATTGAAGGGCTTTTTCGATATCTTTTTGTTGTGTGGATTTATCACCAGCATTTAATAACAAAATGATTTGTTTCCCTTGTTTTACAAAATAAACCCTATAGCCTGGTCCATAATTTATTTTTAGTTCACCAATGCCACGGAAATATTTCACGTCTCCTAGAAGCCCATATTCAAGGCGGAAAATACGTGCAGCAATTTTCTTTTGCACTTGTTTGTCTTTTAACGAGTCTAACCACTCTGTAAAACAGTGTGTTTTTTTCACAATAAACATTTGTAGTTTATATGCTACATAATAGATAATGTCAAATACATTCTTTTGTTCCAATGAACAAGCTACATAGGTTTTAACAAGCCATCCTTTCAAATGGGAAAAATATCAATTTTTAATCCAGCTCTGCTTTTGCGGGGCTTTTTTTATGGAGAAATATATGCGAAAAATATCACCAGAAGGGCTAGCACTGATTAAACAATGGGAAGGCTTGCGTTTAAACGCCTACAAAGATACCATTGGTGTGTGGACAATAGGTTATGGACATACAAACAATGCTGGAAAGCCTTTTGTTTATGAAGGCATGACCATCACGGAAAA
>NZ_JBHIRW010000057.1:0-4056 GCF_042197445.1 Bartonella sp. AA1HLJMS
CCCCCCATCGTTCAAGAACCAAAGCGTGCTCCAGCCCATATGCTTTACTCCCACATGTGCCAACCCAACGACAGTGCCAATAATGCAAGAAAACACCACCCACTTGAAGCACCACACCCCACGCGATATCCATTTACCCCGCACCCTCATAAGCAAAACCAAGGACAGCGCCAGCAATGCAACAAACACCGCTCCTATCACTAAAAATTCCCATGATATATCAAAACGCTTCGCTCCCTTATAAGCAAAGCCAAGAACCACTACAGCAATGGCGCAAAACACCACAGCCTTGAAAAACACGCCCCACGATACAGTTCTACTGTTTGCTCCCACAACAATAAAACAAAGGACAGCTCCAGCAATGCAAGAAAGCTCCACCCCCTGCCAAAACACCTCCCACGTAATAGCCGGTCGCCCCGCATCTTCATAAGCAAAACCAAGGACCATGCCAACAACGCCGCAAAACGCCAGCCCCTTTAAAAACATGTCCCGCGCAACCACCATACGCCCCGCTCCTTCATCAATAAAAATCAGAGACCATGCCAAAAATGCAGCAAAAGATCAATCCTTTTCAAAGAATGAAATCCTAAACCCAAGACGCCTTGCCCCTCTATAAATAAGAGCAAGGACAAAGCCCAAAAGGACATAAAACACCCACTTGTTTGAAAACCACACCTGAGCCAAACCAAAATGCTCAGCTTGCTTATAAACAAAATCAGAGACAGCAGCCAAAATGAAGCTCAACAACACCATCTTGAGGAACAAACCCTTCGTTACACCACGCCGCTGCATTACTTCATAACCCAACATAAGGAAAATACCGGGAATGCCATAAAACGCCACAGCTCGTAAAAATACGCCCCACGTCATCCCAAGAGCCTTCATTTCCACATAAACAGCCACAGAGACATAGGCTACAATACAGCTAAACACCAATCCCTTCAAAGACAAAAGCCCGCGCAACATCATGCCATTCCCCCATCAAGTCATTCAAGGAAAATCCACCATGCGACAAAACACCCCTCTTTTCAAGAACCAAATCCATGGGGCTCCCACACACAAGCGCAACAGTCCAAGTCACCCCCAAGAGCGCATACCCACACGGCACACTCCAACACATGTCTTCCTCTCATCCCCCTCTTTTGCCTAGAGCAAGCAACATTTTTTAAAAACGAGAAGCAAAATTAAAATTTTTAAGGAGATGCTATGACCCATAAGCAGAAAAAAAATACGCAAACCTACCCGCTTGATCATCAAAATCAAGAAAAGCACATTGGTCATTTAAAGACGCAAGAAATCCCTGTTGAAACGCGTAATCCTTATTTTAAACCCAATCATCGAGAAAGTTCCAGCAACCCGCGCACCATCAATGCCATTGCCAATGCACAAAGCCATCCCATTGCACTTTTATATGCGAAAGGACATCTCAGCAAAGCCCAATATAAAGCGGCAGAACGTTTTTATTTTTACTGGCGTCAAAGCCAAGCCGATCTCCACATGAGCCTTGACTACACCCGTGAAAAGGTTTCCTGTAGCCAAGGGTACACACACCCTATTGAACGTCAAATAGAAGCCTCCAATCATTTAAGAACAATCAAAGTTCAACTGGGTATTCTTGGCTATTCACTGCTTGAACGCGTTATCGGCCATGGACAAGCGATAAAAGAATTAAGTTCTTCAAAACGCAAACAAAACTCCCTTGCCGATCATTTACGAGATTGTTTAGACTTGCTCGCATTTCATTGGGGATATGCAAACCATAAACATTTTGAATAATCCCCCTCCTCGCTATTTTAAGCGGCCTCCCATGTTGCCCCGCCCCCTCTAAAGAAACCTCCCCCACACGGGCTCAAGCATCCAGCAGCTCTCGCCCCTATTTCCATTACCTTGCCCCCACCCAAAAGGACAATACTTCCCCCCCACACACATAATTAAGATACACCCCACACTCTTAAAAACAAAAAGCCTTCCCCCATATCAGTCCTATAATCATGAGGGGCTCTTAATTCGTTTTTGATTGAAGAATATTATCAAGATGCTTGCATGTATCATAATATTTTTAAATATAGTTTAATTAATATCGAGTCTTAAAACAAATATTCAATTGAAAAAAGTATTACGTTTTAATGCAAAATGACAAAATTTTTTGTAAAAAGTATTTTTTATATTGCTATTTTTTCAATTCTCTGCTAAGTATAATATGGTAGGTTCTTTAAGTATGATTTTTTTGTATTTAGTACGGCCTTTTAAATTTATTCTTTTTTGACACGTCCTGCGAGTCAATGTTAAAATTCTCCTACTTTTTGGTCCTCTGATTGCGACGGAGGACTTTTTTTTATAACTGTACTTTTTATAACTGTATTGTCTTAAATCACTTCCTTATGAGCTTTGTGATAATTCCTCCATAAGGTTTACCCGCAAAATAGATCATTCTTTTGTCAAATTGACTTGCGTTTCATTCTCAAAGAACAAAGATTCTTAACTCAATCTGATTTACAAACAGCTTGGATACACTTCCCTCTTGGTTTGCCATTCCCTCTTGGCTTCTATTCAGGTTTTTCCGCTAAACTCAAGGCGCAACAGAATCTTGCTCTGTCTTAAAGATTCACCACGCCCTTAAAAAAACACTTAAAACATATCCAAGGAAGCTTGCTTCATATCACCAAACCTCAAATGACCGTGTTTTACGGCATAACAGAATGACTTAACTATTGGATAACTTTCTTTATCGCCCCCCAACAGGTTGATGTATCACGACAACATATTGATTTATAATCATCATATCCCGTTATCCATATAAAATTAAGAGACGCAGATATCATAGGGATTCTCTCATTTTAAATTTATTTCATGTTGCATCAATCAACACCTTGTCTTTTCCACATTACAAACATGAGAGACATATGAAATAACGCACTTCAAAGATTTCAAAGATAAAGAATCAAAATGCCTCTTATGAACACGCTCAAGAGCCAAAGGCTGTCATCATATGAGGCGCGAATAGCATGATAATGTGCTGGCTTTTCCTTATGAGATTTTAAAGAAGGACTTATCCACTTCACAAGAGATTTCTCCATTATCAGATTTACCAATATCTCCAATCACCAATATAATTGTGATGATAAGATAACATAATGTTTTTAAACAAGTAGGTAAATGTGCAACACAAATATATTCTATTTAGAACATTCTGTTTTATGTGAGTCGCGTAAACTCCCATTAAAAAACAAAATCCCCCATTAAAAACAAAATCCCTATGAGAAAAAATCTAAAGCGTGAAGATAAAAACATGAGACAAGTGTGATTCCATTCAGATATTGCTCTTTAACCGTCAAACCGAATAAAAATAGATCCGGAAAGTATGTTAATCTTCCTACCTTAAGAGATAAACTAAGAATATAGACAACATCTCTCCTAACATTCCCCTTTTTCTAGCATCGCGTAAGAATCAAAAGTTATACAGCTTATTTTGTCATATTATAAAGCACTGTTTTTTAAGGCGGTATTGAAGCAGTTAAAACAATTGAAGTGTTTAGCCAACGCCATCGCCATTAGCAAAGCTAAAAAAACAAACTGTTGAAAAGCCGTGCATATCTTGTGTAAACATAAAAAAAACAAGAAAAAGGCACAAAAATATCTCAATTTTTATAAAAATACATCAGCGTCTTTTACGATTGTATTGACGAACAACCCTTATCACATAATCATCTTAAATATTGAGAATAAAGAATGAATAGCCCTCGCAAATACAGCAACCTATCAATAAAAATATAAAAACAAATCTTTTTGTTATCTCTGTTTCTTATGGAATATGCCTTTCCCTATGGATGCACTTTAGCCTCCAAAGAGTGCATTCAATCCATGGAAAGGACGCACTCTAGCCCTCAAAAGAGTGCATCCTTCCCCTCAACGGATACCGCCGAACCCTCATAAAGGCAGTATCCAATCTATAAGAGGATGCACTCTAGCCTTCAAAAGAGTGCATCCTTCCCCTCAACGGAGACTGCCAAACCCTCATAAGGCAGTATCCAATCTATAAGAGGATGCACTCTAGCC
>NZ_JBHIRW010000057.1:4156-5715 GCF_042197445.1 Bartonella sp. AA1HLJMS
ATCCAATCTATAAGAGGATGCACTCTAGCCCTCAAAAGAGTGCATCCTTCCCCTCAACGGAAACTGCCAAACCCTCATAAAGGCAGTATCCAATCCATGGAAAAGATGCACTCCGCCTTCAATAGAGTGAATCCTTCCCTTCAAGGGTTTTACTCAATTTTCATCGCATCTCATTTTTATGAACCCTCATTTTTATGAATCCTTGGTCAAAGGCACAAAAAGAAGTTTGCTAGCAACCATTGTATCACCCACCTTATGGGATTCCACTTGCCTACAGAGCTTTCAAACTTTTTTACGCCTTCATAAAATCGAATCTAAAAGAATTCATTAAGGCAATTAAGAGTAAATTTTGTCAAAATATAGACAAAGTTTATTCTTTTTTGTGATTGTTGTATTTTTACTATAGTTATTTAAATCGAATTTATATATGATACGTATCGATATTTATTTATCGAAATAAATATAGGAGAAAAACTATGAATATCAGATATTTTTTCATAGCTGGGGCTATTACAAGTGGTTTAGCTCTCGCGATTCAAAAATCTGATCGTATAGTCAATAAACAACCCTCTCCTATTGTTGCTCCTTATACTATTGAGAAAACAAATTTACAGTTTGTTAAACAAGTAAGGGACACATCGGATACATTGAATATACTGAGAGTCAGTAATAGAAGCGCATCAGAACAAGCATCAATCAACGATATATACGATAAAGCAGAAAATTTATTGAATGCAATAGCTGGTTTTTTAGGATCACTTATTATATATTTCGTACAACTTGTTGCTACTAGAATATAAGATACAAAAAGTTCTTAAAGTAAGGTTATATACATTTTGTATATATTGTAAAATTTAAATAAAAAGGCCCTTTATAAAATGGGGCCTTTTTTAGTTTAATTTTTCCTTTGTTTTAGTTTAGTTTTTATTGTGTTTTTATTTTTATTGGCCAAATATCATCGCCTTCAAAAATGCCATTTTTACTTGTCTCACATCTCAAATGACAAAGGCTCTAACTCCCTAGCTTCGCTCCCATAGCGCTTTCGTTAATAAGGGTCCGCAATCTTCTTGTTCTTCCCAAAAATTCTTCTGTTTTCAAGAAAATGACCATGCATCTCCTCTGTCATCGGATTGGTTTACAGATCTCCATGAAGCAGACTGAAAAACACAAAAACACCATAACTTTTTATATCAATATCACCATACTGAAACACTGTTGAAGCTTAACAAGCGCTGCTTCATTGGCAAGGACTTCTTAAAAAGACAAAAAATACCTCAAAGGCAAAAGAGCTTAACACTGCTCAAAAATGCCATTTTTTGCCTTCCTCTCACCTCAAATGACAAAGGCTCTACCCCCGGCTCTACCCCCTAGCTTCCCCCCCATAGCGCTTTAGTCAATGGACCTTCCCCATAGCGCCTTTAGTCAATGGACCTTCCCTCATAACGCTTGAATAAGCAATGATTTATGAGAATTTTCTAACAAAACAACAAAACCATCTTAAAGAAGAGAGTAGAATTTATAATTGATTTTTTCCCCTATTCTTGAGGATCAAGCCATTT
>NZ_JBHIRW010000058.1:0-5688 GCF_042197445.1 Bartonella sp. AA1HLJMS
CCGGTTGGCGATATTGCTCTGCTGCTGAAGAGTCATTTCGAGTTTCTGGCTGAAATACGGCTCTCGGTACTGTTTGGTGTGCCCAGCACCATCGTTCAGTTCGTTGAAGCCATGCTCAGCCTTGGAGTTCCACTGGCAATTAAAAAAGTGGTCTTTACTGGTGAATCGATGCTGAGCGTGCATGAAAACTATCTGCGCGAGATGCTGGGCGCCGATCTGCGGATAATTGGTTTATATGGTTTGTCGGAGTGCGGTTTCATTGGTATGTCCGCCGAAGGGCGGCTTAATCGGTACCTGCTCTTCAGCGATGATTTCTTCTTTGAATATGAAGATAAGAGAGGACTGCTAGTGACATCGCTGGATCCCGATGCCTCGCGCAAACTTATCAGATACTCCGTGGGCGATATGGGCACATTATCCGTTGAAAATGGTGACCTCTATTTTGAAGGTATTAAATGCAATGCTGTTGATTTTAATTTCATGGGAAATTTGATTAGCCATGAAAAAATATTCAAAATTATTAATCGAAGGTTGCCCGATGTGATTGTTCAAATTGTATTGTCTTTATCCGCGGATAGACAAAAGATTATGGATATTAAAATCTGCCGCGAAGTATTTCACAACCTTGATTTGTCCGAACTAACTGAGGAAATCTATCATTTGCCGGATATTTATGAAGCCTATATGAAAAAGCGCGGGCGTATTAATCTCACCCTCGTCGAATATAGCGATTTGCTTTTCTCATCCAGAGGGAAATGCCTGCTAGTTTATGACGCAAGGGAGTCCTGTAATGCAACTTGATAATTTGTGTAATGAAATTGTATCAGGGAATTCGCATACGATAAATGTCAACATCAGGTTTTATAGCGTGTCACCGGAGCAGCAGGAGTAAATCATGTCAGATGATGTTATTGATAATTATGGTTTAGATAATAACGCATTGTTTATTCGTGGATGTAATTTGATTGATATTGCCGATGAAAACCGCTATTTGCAGAACGCATGGTTTGTACTGACCGGCAACCTTCTTAATGAAGAACAGATGGATCGGCTGATTCAGAATGCTAACGCCGAACTGCAAAAGACGAACCCTACAGCCAAACTGCAGGCGATGCATCAACTGATCAATGTATTGCCATCTTTGAGTTTAACGCAGCGATTTATGATGTTATTATCGCAAGTTGAGGTTTCGGCGGCTCAGGGTAAGGTCATGGCTCCCGTAAGCGACGGTGGTTGTCTTAAAATTATCTTGCTGATGCCGTGGATTATTGCATTGGCGTGCTCTTCCCAACAGTTTTCCGATTTGCCGGCGATCGAAAATTGCAATACCTTGGAGCTTGCTTTTTGGTTAGTATTAACTAGCAAGGAAGCTTCTTCCGACTGGGATATTAATGTGCTTTGCGGGTGCATGTCTCTACTGCTGGGCGGGTTTGGTACTGTGACACCCACAACCACCACGATAAGATTTATTGCCAGTACCAAGAGCGACGTCATTTCTGCACTAATCGGTGGGTTTTGTGCCACTGGCCCCGCGCATATGGGAGCCTGCAAATATGCTATCATACGACTTTCTAGTGTCCTCCATGAGATTGAAGCTGGGAATCTTGAGGCGGCGGTAACGCATTATTGCAAAGACAAACCCTGGCCAGGGTTTGGTCACCCGATTATGCAACGGGATGTCCGGGTTGATTACTTTTTTTCACGCTTTCAGGTGCCTATGCGTCCCTTCAGTTCGCTTGCGCGATCTATTTCAGACAATACAGGACTGCAACCCAATGTCGATTTTCTAATTGCAAGCATCATGAGCAAACATCGGGCTTCTCCTGAGCTGGGATTGTTGGCTTTTTTCGTTTGTCGTATGCCGATACTTCTCGCGCACTATCAAGCGCGGTTTAGTGCTCATTCCTTCGGTTTATCATCAAAGGATTTAAGAAAAAAATATAAAAAGGTCCCCAAATTATGGCTATAAAACATCACACCAAGCCAAATTTCTTGGGTATATGTCAGAGTATCACTTTAACCGCACCGATGCGTGCTTGCGGGCAAATCGATATTTCTCACTGGGAGTTAGCCCATAACTATTTAAAACAGGGCTTGTTACTCGAAGCCTTGCATCAGTTTTCAGTTCGATTCGCCACCATGGTGGCTAAAAACTCGGATCTCACTTATCGCTATCTCCCTGTTATGGTTGAACAGTTTTTCTCTACCACCCATTTTGATAGCGATCGGTTATGCGTTGAAGGACATATTGAACGCATTAATGAGGCCTACCGTATTCACTGTAAGGCTAGCACATATGACAATGGAAAGGCCGTTATTGCGCAGGCAATCATCATGGTCAGTAAGGTCTGCTTCCTTGGCTCGTGTTCTCAGAAAGTCGCTCTTCCATTACTAGGCGATTTATGTAAAATTTCCTCCGTAACCGGAGATTCTTGTACTTTTTCCTTTAATGCGCATCACCCGCTTTTTGAGGAACATTTCCCTTCCCGCGCCGTATGTCCTGGTTCACTATTGATTGAGATGGTTCTGGCTTTAGCCACGCAGGGTAGGACGAAAAATATCGCATCTGTTGCGCTGAAAAAAGTAAAGTTCATTGAAGCAGTTTATCCGGGAGATACCTATCAGTTGACCATTAAACAGGATACAGAGTGTGAACCGGGTGGCGTTTTTTATATTCATACGGAAACTAAAAAACGAAGCACTTGCGGTAAGTTTTCTATCAAATATAAAAAGGAGGATGCGCCATGTTTAACATAATAATCTCTTTTATTCCGTGGAGTATTTACTCCTGGGTTATCAATGGAAACTTTTTAACTCTGGTCGAACGCTCTCTCATCTTAACTGTGATTTTATTGTTCATTATTTCTGTGAATATTAAAATTATCCGACAGGGAGAACCCGTGATGATTACTAACATTCTGACATTTATTGTCCTGTTTGTTAATTATTTCGCTGGATGGTCTACACTTTTACTGAACTACCCCACAGTTTTTTGCTATCTGTCACTTGCTCTGGTTTCATTGATTAGCTTGCTGGTAAAGAAACCCTTTACCATTTTTTATGCCAGTGCTGGTGTTTCTGAAGAAAAACGCAAACATATCCTATTTTATCTCATCAATAAATATATCACATGGATTTGGGTAATCATCTTTTTTGCCAATGGTCTTCTAGTGGCTTTTTTTACATGGACCCTCCAGATTTGGTTAATCACTAAGGGTTTAATTTGTGCTGGTATTCTTTTTTCTAAATATCTTCCTAACATCATGCAATATTTTTATCGCATCAAACATCATGGAGCATAATATGTCATTGTTTAACATTCTTACCGGAACCCCTTTATGGGCTTGGATTTTGCTTATTTTTCTCATTGCGAGGGGAATAATCGCATTGAAAGATAGGGAAACGAAGGTTTAGCGCCTTTTTCTTTTGCCGTTAGTCTTTCTTTTTTTGGGCGCAAGCGATGTGATCAACCAGCTAGCCTTCCCGCGCTGGGGAGCAATCGCAATGTTGGCAGGGCTGATGATCGGCTTTGGCATTGGCTGGTTGCTCTGGCGTGCCACTGCGCGTTTAAAAATCAAAGAGGGAACGGATTTCATTATTCTGCCTGGTACACGGTTGACGCTGACATTTATTCTTATCGCTTTTGTCATCAAATTCACATTGATTGTTTTTCTCAAGGTTGTACCTGATTTGAAATATGCATTTGATTTTAACCTTCTTTTTGGTCTTTTAAGTGGGTTTACTGGTGGTGTGTTGTGGGGCGGCACATTAAATTTATATATAGCATTTCGAAAGAATCCAAATTAATCTCTATACCATTAGCTGTGGGTGCTTCCCATTAGAACTATCTCAATAGAAGCTTATTTCTAACAACAACGCTGCATACAAATGCAGCGTTGCCTCGTAGTTTCAGATTTTTTTATCCCAGCGCGTGAATAGGAGAGGGAAGTGATATATCTGACTATGCCCCCTTGGGGGAAGAGCGAGCCTAAAGGTTTAGAATGCTATGAGTTTGAGCTAGCTGGACTTTGAGCAGATGGTTTATCGCTCATGGGAAATCATTTTGTTTTACGATTCAAAAAGAGGATAGTGATGGTCTCATTGGCGTAGGGGAGGCAAGAAAACTGTTAGCTTGGCAATGCCGTCAACAATTTATAGAACTATGTTGTGGGACCCCTACGCAAAGCCGTTGCTATGATGGCATGATGCTTTTGTCAAGCATTATGATATGGGGAGGAACCGGTGTTTAAGGGTGCAACTGCGGTCACTATACGATCCAGTAGCATTACGTTTTTACTTTTGAGTATTTAGGAGCGGTAGACTCTGTACAGGCTATGCGTGCAATATGTGATGCACGCTTGTGGGAATCAGTGTGCCATTATTGCGTTGTGCATGCAACCCTCTAGCTAGTACTTCATTGGTAAGGTTGTTTTTTGAAGCTGATTAATTATCTGTGTGTTTTTTAAGAGAACGTTAGCACTGATGTATCGCGTGCCGTACCAAGAAATCTTCTAAAAAAATTATTAAAAATATATGTGCAAGATGAACAAATGCTTGCTGAGGATATTGTATCAACGACTGTAGCTGCTTAAGGACACATAATCTTGGGGGGCATAATGTTGTACAAAAAATCATGAAGTCCAAAAAACTCGTAAAGGTGCATTGCACTTCTCCTTTGAGAATTTGGCATCTCCTCTTAGCTTAATACGTTCTCATTATGATAATATAAACCCTTGGTTCTCCTGAACACCCGCTTGTCATGCGTTTTTCTGCTGATGCTCAAGAGATCTTTCGTGAATGGATGCAAAAGATTTTTAAAGAAGCCAAAGAGAATAACCTTTCTGAAAGCTTACAAGCGCATCTTTTGAAAATGCCTAAGACCATAGTAAGTCTTGCATTGATTTTTGAATTAACCGAAGGGGAGCGTTTTGAAATCAATAAAGATGCCCTTCAAACAGCCTTGCGATGGGAAAAATATTTGTTAAGTTATGTCAAAAGGCTTTATGCGGCGGCGGATAACTTAGCAACAGAGGGGGCAAAATTGATTGTCGAGCGCTGTGATCATTTATCTGATGTTTTTACTTTACGCGATATTCATCAAAGAAGTTGGATCAGTTTAACAGATAATAGAGCCGTTAAGTAAGCTTTAGAGCTCTTATGTCGTTCCAATCATATTCGTCAAATAGCAAGTGAAAATAGCTCACAAGGTGGTCGACCTACGATACGTTATGAATGGAATCCTTTGGTAAAGGGGCATAAGACACCCCAATAAGTCATTTACCCTTGTATTTCATAAAGTGAACCTTCAAAGAATGCCTTATCTATGAGTTTTGAGTATTTTGAATATTTTGAGGGTTCTTGTTACCCCCCTTTATATATTTTTTTTCAAAAGTTTTTAATTTTCTCTCATTTAAAAAAATAATATAGGAGCTAGAATGAACTGACAAGACTGACAGCACTGGACAAAACTCTTCTGTTCAGATCATTATCTTTGGAGAAAGGTTGCTTAATGCGCTGTACAGAGAGTTTTGCCTATTTGAGTAGAAAGTTTTAAAAGAGATTTCTTATTGTTTTCTATGATGGTTTTTGACGAAAGGATGTGCTTGATAGGATGATGTCTCGTTTATATGCGTGTTGAGTGGCTTAGAGGAGCTGGAGAGTGAATTTATCTCTAATTATTGATAAATA
>NZ_JBHIRW010000059.1:0-5631 GCF_042197445.1 Bartonella sp. AA1HLJMS
AACTGGACGTAAAATCATTTGATCGGCTAAAGATTGAGAAGAGGTTGAAACAGCAGTTTGTTGTTTTTCATCAGAAAAAGGATGAGGACCTGATGGAGGTAACGCTACAAGAGTCTGATTTTCTTGAGAGGGAGATACAGAAACACTAGAGACATTCTGTGCCCCTCTTAAATGACGTGGAGGTCGTGGTTTAGATGGCTGTTTTTTAGTAAGTGAACGAGGACCGGTATTTTTTCCTTCAGAAGAAGCCCCTTGATCAAACTGTGTACCCGTATCAGCAGACAATGCAAGAGGAAACTTCGCTTTCTTATTCACACACTCTACTTCAGAATTAGAACCTTCCGTATCTCCAAAAGCTCTACTTAAATACCAAATTGTAGCACTACCACTAGAATCAGCACATCTTCCTCTCTTCACTAAGCGATACTGATAGGTTCCACCATCAACAGCTGTAATGTCCTTGCCCAAAAGATCTGCCAGAGTAAAATTAGCTCCGCCATTGTGGCTTCTATCGGTAATTAACGGAAGCTCAGTAACCAAACTATTCCTTTGTGAGAGAGGACCTGTAATTTCACGTCCAGAATCTGCAATATTTATTTTGTGATTCCCTGAGCCCTCACCAATCAACAAATAATCACTCGCATCCCACGTAGCGCTAATATTGAATCGAAAATGTAAATCCCCTGAAAGTCTCTCAACATAAAGTGAAATATGACGTGGATCATACGGAATAGAAGAAAAAATAACAGTCCCACTCTGCCCCCCTAAATCTTTAATTTTAATCTGTGGTTTTTCTCCTATCTTCCGTTCACCAACCTCAAATATTATCTCATCCACGCTCTCTTCTATAGGAATTTTTTTCTTAGTTATATGATTTGTCCTATCGCCAGCGAATAAATAAAGTTCTCCGCCACCATTGATCCTTACTTCTCCAACGACTTCTTGTACACCAACATGGAACCACGATTTAGCAAAATCCGTAATTGTTAAAGTATCTACAAATCCCATAGGATATACAACTTGAATAGCTTGATCCTTCAAAGTAGTTTTCACAGACTCCCCTAGTGCTAAGACATGCTGTCTCCCATTCCCAGAAACTTCT
Organism: Bartonella sp. AA1HLJMS; assembly: GCF_042197445.1. Taxonomy (NCBI): domain Bacteria; kingdom Pseudomonadati; phylum Pseudomonadota; class Alphaproteobacteria; order Hyphomicrobiales; family Bartonellaceae; genus Bartonella; species Bartonella sp. AA1HLJMS. The sequence continues at coordinate 1,103 of NZ_JBHIRW010000059.1, forward strand.
GTAAACATTGCTCTCCCCCCTTCCTTTCTTTGCCTCGCATAAATATTTTGTTCTCCATCATTTCCCACTTTCGCATACCAAGCACCTCCCCCATCATACACATTCTGCTGTCCCACTGCTCCACCTCCACCCGTAACTGTGGAATTATATGCACTACTTCGTCTAACCACGCGTGTAAAATCAACATTTGGCTCTTCATGAATAAACTGCTGACCTCCCCAAATTTTGGCGCTCATTGCAATTCCTGCTCGTGTAACTATTTGCATCCCTCCTTTTTTAATAGTGGACCCCACGGAAGTTTTTCCATTCTCAACAAGCTCTACATCACCATATTCAATCGTAATATTATTTTTGAAAAAACTAGCAATCAGTTCTAAATTTTTTTCTTCCTCTTCTCTATTTCCCACATCTGTTGCTCTTGTTAGCACTCTATTCCTACTCTCAACTACACTTGCAGATTGCAAAAGACAACTACTGATCATCAATACTGAAAAACTTAATTTGTATTTATACCGCATTATCCACACTCCACTCTCAATTATTTAGAAAAATATCCCGCGGCTACATAGGTCGCTCGCTTTAGATTGTATCATAATGTGTTTTATTTATGTCTAAATACAATTTTTTAGTGTATTTTTTAATTTAAGCAACTTTAAGTTGTTTATCTATAAGCCACTAAAAAACTCTAACTTAAGGCAGAAAAATTGAATAAAATTCAAAATGTTCACTTAAGTTAAAGGAATAATTTGCATATCTGGAATTATAGATGAAAAAAATGCTCGTGCCCTTTAATGGAGCCCCTCTTCACGTAAAACAAAACGCCATTGGGTTGTACATTCACACACTTGTTTTAAAGAGACATCTCTCAATGCACTCAAGCCCATTTCGCGACGTCATCCATGAATGATATACCGGTAAAGCCATTGAACTCCCAATCTTTACGCTTATGAAGAAGCGAGCCGATATCATCATACACTTTTCCAGCCCTAAAATGTTGCAACGCTACACCCTTTGGTACTTGAGGCAGTTTAATAAGAGGTATTTTTAGTTCTTTCTTGTACAATTTTTATCCACGCAGGCTTGCCTGCTTGTGACGTGCAAGAAAATGGTTTTGATTGATTCAACATAAACAGATTTGGAATCAGAGAATTCTATGATTTTCGCGACTCTCATTCAACATGCATAGAAATGAATTATTATTATAAATTCAGTATGTTACCTTTAAAAGAGAGAGTATAAAGACATTCCTACTGTTTGAGAAAGTCCTTACACTCTCGAGAAGACATAGCCGAGCGTTATCTGTTTAAGCTTGCAAAACAATTACATTTGTAAAGTCAATCAGTCGTGTACACACATATTTAGAAACTATAGCGTAATCCTAAAATACCTTGAAGAGCATTCTTAATCTTATGTCCTTTTAGATAATGTGCTTCCGCATAAAGTGTTAGTTTATCATTGACCGAACCGTTTAAACCAATTCCCAATTTACCCGCACTGCCTGATAAATCTGTAATAAATTTATACTGGTTATTAATTGTCGTATAATTATTATTTATATTCTCACGCAACCAAGCTGCCATAATGTAAGCTGTTAATGAAGTTTCTGAACTCACAAAAAATTCATGTCCTGCAGTCAATCCAACTTCACTGCGGAATGAAGTTAATGGGCTTAGATCACCTATCATTCCATTGGAAAGTTTTATTCTTTTACCTTCAACCTGCAAACCTGTTAGCTTGATATAAGGCTGCATCCAAGTATTCTGTGCCGGTTCAAAATAACAACCAATCTCAAATGATCCACCTATCGCCCACTGATTGTAATGACTTTGAATGGCTAAGCCATTCGTTGATATGGCTTTCAAATTATCTCGGTAATAATTATATTTCAAAACACCATCCATATACCATCCACGATGATCAAAATAAGTTGCGTAAGTTCCAATGCTATAAGAGCTCAGATCACTATCACCACCTCGTGCATGAGAAATACGTACTTGATCATAACTCCCGAAACCACCAACATACAACTCTCCATGCCTTAATTCACTCAACTGATCAGCACCAAAGACTAAACCTGTCTGCCCAAGCTTAAAGTGTGTATGGCCTGTCGCAACACGTTCTCTGCTCTTAATCCCATAAGTCCATAGTTCGATATCCTTCTTATTTCTGTCCCAAATTTTTCTACCATTCCGTATAATTTGCAACTCATTATTAAAAATAAGCCCAGGAACTACGGACAACGTTAACACTGCATCTGTAGAGGGGGTTGTTGATGTTTCTCCAGGAAAAAAAGGATTTGTCGGATCTGGTATAGAAGGTTCTGGTCCACTGAGGCGGTCTGCCGATAAAAACCAAACTTTTCCATTTTCATCCTTTCTTTCTTTCAAATCATACATATAAGTTCCACCATCAATGGCGTTAATTTTTTCACCCTTAAGATCTGTCAGCGTAAAATGCGCTCCACCACTTTGATCCGTAATTAAATCACGCTTATTTGAAAAAGGATCCGTGATTTCAACTCCAGAATCAGCAACACTTATTGTATGTTTCCCAGCGCCTTTCTCAACCAAGAGATAATCACCACGGTTATGGGCAATCGTAGTATTGAACGCGAAATGTAAATTTCCTGAAAGATTATTCACATGAAGCTGAGAATAATATGGATCAGAACCTGTAAACGAAAAAATAACACTCCCTTCACCACTTAATTTTTGTATCAAAGAACTTTTTCCATCAAACTCATCAGTAATAGAGTATAGTTTTGTATCTTTTCCATTTAAAATAATATCTTCTACTGTGGTGCGTTGTTGATCATTCCCAGCATAAAGATGGATCTGCCCAGAATGGTTTACCTGTGTCTTGCCTTCTAATGTTGCTCCAGCATGCACCCATGATTTTGTTTGATCATTCATTGTTAGATTTTTTACAGATCCATCAGTATATATTTCCTGAATAGCACTCTCATTTAAAGTGACTCCAATAGCCTGACCGCCTTTTAAGATACGTTGTTTACCACCACCAAAAACTTCTGTGTGAAATGCAAAACCACCATTTTTTGCACTTTGAGACTTTTGTCCAACTTCTTGGACACCCCCTTGCATAACTTTTGTATTCCAAACTTTTCCGCCATCATATACTTTTTGTTGGCCTAGTGTTTCATCTTGACCATAAATGATAGTATGAGAAGCACTACTGCCTTTAATCTCTCCTCCAATATCCCCCTCCCCGAAAACAAGCTGCTCACCGCCATAAATTTTAGTCCCCTCTACTTTCCCTCCATTTCCAACACTTTGGTGCCCGCCTTCTTTAACAACAGCATTTTTCGAAAAACCTTGTTTTCCCTTTAAAGCCTGAACATTTTCAATTCCACCATGTTCAATTTTACTATTCTCACTGAGTCCTCCTGCATACACATAAAGCTCTGCACCATTCCTTACAGTGTTATTAATGGATCGCCCTGGACTATCAATTTCACCATCATTTGAAATGTATGCTTTACCTTCATTATCAAGGATATAATTTTCTAACATTGCCCCATCTTTAATGGAAATAAGTTCAGGCTTTTTAAGAAATGCAGTATTTTGTTCTTGTGCATTATATCCAGCATTGTCACGATGACTGCTGTCAAGCTCCTGTTGACTCGCAAACACTCTAGCACCCTTATCCATGATAAAATCTCTAGGCTTTTTTAAAAAGTCTAATTCATTGCGCGTTCTTACCATAACATCATTAGAGGCTCCAAGTATGCATCTTGCTGATTTCATATCCTCATTGTATTGATCTTGAAATACTTTATCATTTTCATAACTTGAAGATTGACAAAAAAGTGCTGTTCTCTCCTCATTTGCAGCAGCAGCTTGCACAAAACAGCTGCTCAACATGAGTATCCAAAAATTTCGTTTCCATTTATATTGTAGAGCCATATCCTCCCCCCTTCACGCCTGCATAGACACTGAACGTAATTAGCTCTACAAAACATATTTTCAACCTTAGATTGCAACAATCCTTCTTAAAAATCCTCCTTATCTCATAAAAAACCGTTCTTTACAGTTTTTTAAATACTTTTTTGATCAAGAATATAAGGGCGTTTTTATAGTGCTTCTTTAGCATTTTCTCGGAGTTTTCTTATCAAAGATAAAAAGTAATGCATAATCAAGTATATAAGGGTATACAGTTTATCATGAACAACGAAGCTGCGTGCTCTGAAAAATTGTTCTCTGATGCTGCATTAAAAACTTAAAAAAACTAATCATACATTTAAAGATAACTAAAAAATAACCATATCGTTAGAAACTATAGCGTACACCTAAAATACCCTGAAAGGACTGTTTTGTTTTATGTCCTTTAACATAATGGGCCTCACCATATAACTTTAACTTCTCACTCACAAAACTGCTTAAACCTAATCCTAACTTACCTGCATTGCCCGATAAGTCCGTGGTAAATGGATGACGTTGATTAATTAACGTTTGATTGTCATCTTTATTCTCACGCAACCATGCTGCTGTAATATACGCAAGCGATGAGGA
>NZ_JBHIRW010000060.1:0-5395 GCF_042197445.1 Bartonella sp. AA1HLJMS
AGCTTGGGATCACGTGGAGTGTCTATTCTTGACCCTTTCACTGGAACGGGTACCTTTATCACAAGGCTTTTACAATCAAAGCTCATAAAACCAGAGGATATGGAATATAAGTTCCGTCATGATATCCATGCCAATGAGATTGTTTTACTGGCTTATTACATAGCAGCGATCAATATTGAATCGACTTATCATAGTTTGAAGAAAGGAGAGTATATTCCTTTCAAACATATTGGTTTAACCGATACATTCCGGATGCTTGAAAAACAAGATTTGATGAAAGGTTTATTAGAGGAAAACAGTGAATATTTAGAACTTCAGAAAAACCTCAATATTGAAGTGATCTTTGGCAATCCTCCTTATTCAACAAAGCAAAAAAACGAAAATGATAATGCAAAAAACACACCCTATCCGATTTTAGATAAACGTATTAGTGAAACTTATGCTGCTCATTCAAAAGCAACCAATATGCAAGCAATTTATGATAGCTATATTCGTGCTATTCGCTGGGCAAGTGACCGTATTGATAATGCTGGGATAATCGGATTTGTCACAAATGCCGGTTTTATTAATGGAAGTTCTACGGACAGTCTACGAAAGTGCCTCGTTGAGGAATTTAGCAGCCTTTATATTTTCCATTTACGGGGAAATGCTCGGACTTCTGGAGAACAACGTAAGAAAGAAAGTGGTGGAATTTTTGGTGAAGGATCTCGTGCTCCCATAGCTATCTCTATTCTCGTAAAAAATCCAAATGCACAACAGCGTGGTAAGATATATTTTCGTGATATTGGAGACTATCTCACGAGGCAAGAAAAGCTTACAATGATTGAATCCCTTGGAAGCATTAATGGTATTACACGGAGTAAACAAGGTTGGCAAATCATTATACCAGATAAGCACGGTGATTGGATAAATCAACGTGATGACAATTTTAAAGCATTTTTAGCCATAGGTGTTAAGAAAGGTAATAATAAGAAAAAGCTCTTTGAAACTTTTTCGTGTGGTATACAAACTAATCGTGATGCTTGGGCATATAACTCAAATCATGAAGTTTTAGCAAAAAACATGAGTTATATGATTGCTTTCTATAATAGCGAAGTGGAACGTTTTAATAATGTCTATCCGCATGCTGACCGTAAGTTACGTGCAAATGCTGTAAACGATTTTGTTAGTGTTGATGCTACAAAAATTTGTTGGAGTAGTAGTCTGAAAGAAGAGTTTGTAAGAGGAAAGGTTTTTGAATTTGAAGATAAATGTCTTATTCAAAGCCTATATCGTCCTTTTACGAAGCAATGGCTTTACTATAGTCGTATTTTTAACCATAGAGTCTATCAAATGCCGCGTATATTTCCGATAGGGGGAATGATTGGAAATAAAGTAATTCAAGTTACAGGTATAGGAGCAATGGGAGGCTTTTCTGTGCTTATGACTACGGCTCTGCCCGATGTTCAGGTGATAGAAAATGGACAATGCTTTCCACGCTATATTTACGAAGACACTACGGTCTCAAAAGATAGAAACAAGAAACAAACTCATTTATTTACGGATTCTACAGAAGACAGCAAAACAGCTGATTTACAGAGGAGTGATGCCATTACGGATGAGGGACTAGCGCATTTTAAAGCCGCTTATCCTAATGAGACTATAATAAAAGAAGATATCTTTTATTACGTATACGGTCTACTTCACTCAGAAGATTATCGTGCCCGTTATGCTGATAACCTCTCTAAAGAGTTGCCTCGCATCCCTTGTGTAAAAAGCGCTGAAGATTTTTGGAAGTTTGTTAATGCTGGACGTGAACTAGGGCATTTGCACGTGAATTATGAGACTGTAGAGCCTTATCCAGTGACCTTTAAAAAGGGTAATCCAAAACAAACAGAGATCTCTAATCCCGAAAAATTTTATTACGTTACAGAAATGAAATTCGCAAAAATTAAGAATAGTAAGGAAAAGGATAAATCTACAGTTATTTATAACAGCAATATCATTATGACAGATATCCCTCTTGAAGTTTATGAGTATATCGTCAATGGCAAGCCCGCTCTTGAATGGGTTATGGAGCGTCAATGTGTAAAGACTGATAAAAAGAGTGGTATTGTGAATGATGCCAATCGCTATGCTGTTGAAACCGTTGGCAACCCTGCTTACCCATTGGAGTTGTTTCAAAGGGTTATTACGGTAAGTTTAGAAACCATGAAAATCGTTAAGAACTTACCCAAATTGGTATTAAGAGAAACTGAATAACTTATAAAGATGCTCATATAATGGGTATGATAAACGCATAAGGGGTATAAGGTCTTATAACCATATAATCTATACCTCTCTTGTTAAATTGCTTACATACAATCTTTAAAAGGAATGTTTATATGCATTATTCTAAAAAGAAGAAACTTGCACTTTTAAATACTCTTATTTTGATTGCTTTAAGACTTTTAAGAAATCCCATCTTAAAGTGAATACGCTTCTTTTACATTGCCTTTAAGAGGTTATACCGTAATCTAAAATGATAGCTTTATTGTTATCAGAAGCTTTGTTTAAAGAGAGTTATGTATATTCATTTTCTTATATTACTTATAGGTTTTGAATGTTTCTCAAACCCCCAAAACACCTACAAAACCCTCTTAAATATATATTAAAGATTGTATTTATGTTTTGTGTTTAATATAGGTTGTTTATTTGAAAGATTAACTTATTGAAATATAATGACTTTTATTTTTTATTGAAAAATATGTAAAGGGGGGAGCGTAAAAAGCACCTCCAAAACCCCCTAAACCTCCAAAACTCATAACCATAATGGTCTTGATAGCATCTATTATGATTATAATCCCTTTCTTTTGAAAGGCTTAAAGGATCATATGCTTTTCATAAAGCACATTTTAATCATTAACTAAAATCATAAGATTCGTCTGTTAAATAAACTGACATAACCGATAAAATAGACAAAAGCCCATTAAAAGAGATTTTGATAATCTATGAAATAATAGGTTATTTCCTTTAAATCTTGCACCAAAACCATGATCAGAGCCACACCACTGTTGAATTTCTCAACTAGTGATCAAGGCTTTGGAGCGCGTCTTATTTTCTAAATTTCTGAAATCTTTTCGATATTTTTTAGGTGCTATTTCTTGTCTTTTTTTCCGATAAAATTGACTATTTTCTCTTTCCACGAGCGGGGTTGCTCCTTGCTGGTAACCTCTTGTTGATCATCAAGCTTTTTTGCCACCTGTTTAATTAAAGCGTAGCTCAGTTGTTTGGTTTTTGCTACTTCTTTGGCTAAAGCTAATGCACATTCAAGGTGGGTTTTGTTGATGCTTTCGTCAAAGCCTAGGTGATCACCTGCCGTAAAGCTTTGCTGATAAGATTGTAAGGTCTCAACATCACCCAATAAAGCAAGAGCGCCAAGATGAAGCAAAGCATAATCCGTATCATCTGCTTTAGACGTTGCATCCCGTTGCCAAGGAGCAGTGCCATAATCAGAGCGAAGTCTTTTAGAAAGGTCAATGTCTTTGACTGACCATTCTAGCGCATCATCAAGTGCTTGCTTTAAGCGATCCGCAGTAACTTCTGGTTCAAAGATTTCTAATCCCTTGGCTTCAAAATTAAGCTGTATATCTGGAATATCTTCCGTGTGGGTAGGATCAATGAATTTACAAGCGGTGGAAAGAATGCCCGTGCTAATCATAAAGGCGCTATCAAATTGCGGGTAGTCTTTGGCAATTTCGTCGTTATAAAGAATATCTACTTCACGATCAGCCAATTGATAGCTTGCCATATGGTCATTCTCATTGATTTTCTCGGTTGACCAGCCTAAGCTTTTTAAAAGTGCATGAGCACTTTCCATGGTGAGACGATCATCATTGTCATCCACTTCATCCACTTCCTCTGCCACTTCAACAGAAGTTGTTTTAGAAGCAACAGATGCTGTTTGCGCATCCAAGCTTAAAATCGGAGCATTTTTAGGAAAACCAGTCCGATAACGGCGTGCAAGAGCAAGGACGTTATCAATAATATGTGCTATGTTTTCCCTTATCAAAGCTGAAAAGTTTTTATCCTTCAAACTTTCCTTATAAAATTTGAGTTTTTCAACATCCCCAATAAGAATAAGTGCAATAAGGTGCAACTTCGCAAAATCATATTCACTGTCTGGGGACAAAGCCGCATAATCATAGATGATTTGATTCACATTTTGTCGATCAGCCCAGCACAAAATATCCGCACAGATCTGCTTCAGTTTACCTTCATCCAATTCAGTACTAGAAACTGCATAAACTTCTTCTGATTCTTTAAGAACGGTATATTGGGGAGTATCGATAAAAATAGATCGATAAGCTGTAGAAAAACCAAGTGTTGAAAGAGAAACCTTGAAGGTAACAAATGGTGTCTCTCCGTTTTTATCAAGGTTGTACACTATATTAATGATACGATCTTTCTTTATAAAATAAGCATTGCAATTGTAATTTTTATCACGATAGACTGTCCAGTCCATCCTTTTTAAGTCTTCAGAAACTGTATTAAGAAAAGACAAATCTTGTAAACTAAGACGATCATCTATAGCTTTTCGCTCATTAAGGATTTTCAGATATTCTTCAGCAAATTGAACGGCCTGGTTAATATATCTCTCTACTTCACGGTCATCCAAAATTTCAGAAATCGTACCTGCTTCTAAAAAATTTTGATAGGATTTCAGGATATCAATTTGACCTGTTAATGCTAAACAAGCTAAATGCCAGACTATATCTATATTGTAGCTATATTTTTGGATAAGCGTTTTGCTTTCTATTGATGCTTGTAAATCTTGGGCACGTGCCCACTGTATTATCCGCTCAGAGATTTTGATAAGCTCTTGCTCATCTAATGTCTCTACACAAATATCAATGCCTTTACCAAAACCACTAAAAATCCCCCCCCCAATCGTATTAAAAGAATTATAAATATTTTTAGGAGAAACGCACCAATATTCCTCACTATAGTGAATACAATTGCAAGCGACAGAAATCATTTCATTAGATATTTCAGCTTCAATACGGACATTGTAATTGTCATGGAGACGTATAAAACCAAAATCAAATTGAATGAAGCGGTCGGGCAAAATCAACCACATTTTTCCAGGCTCCGTAGAAAACCACCCTTGTGTTTTGAGAACGCGCATTGCTGCTGTGAGGCTTATCGAGCGCTGTTTGGTTTTTTTGCGCGTTAGAATATCATCCACCCCCCCATTTTTATAGGCTTGCGCAAAAAAAAGCAGGCGATCATCCGATGTCATTGTTTTATAATCTGCAAATTCTGGCACAGATAGTTTTGGAGTAGATCTATCACTCCTTAAAGCCTCCATATCACCAAGTAATGCTTGTGCAACGGCAGAATGATTAGTAGCTTCCTCGCACAACTTTTTTTCAAT
>NZ_JBHIRW010000061.1:0-5324 GCF_042197445.1 Bartonella sp. AA1HLJMS
TTACCATAGATAGCTATACCATTTGCAACTTCAAAATCAGTTTTTTTCAACGAAACTGTCCCTGTTATGCCTATAGGCGTTTTTTCCTGTTTGGACACAGTACTCCGCTTAACAACATTTGTTTTCTCAGTTGTTAAATCCTGACTTCGATTTTGTTGACTCGCTTCCTTCTGTGTTCCCCCATCAAAATATATGCCGTAGACTCCGTCACCTTCCACTTTAACAGTAGAAGACTCGATATTTACGTGATTCATAGTAGGACGAACGTCAGAAGATCTCCTTCTCCTGGAAGAGCCGGTCTCAACCACATTATCATCAGACTTTATAATCCACAAACCATGAGCATCAGTAACAACATTTCCATTCTTAAAATCAACAGAAGCATTATCACTCACCAAAAAAGCTGCACGTCCAAATTTCTCTGTAGAATTCGACTTTCCTGCTTCCTTTTTCGCAGTAATATTAACTTTGTTTAATCTTACACGTCCCCCAGCTTCTGATCTCACAGCCACTCCATTTGTCAGCATAACCGTTCCAGAGTCCATAGTTACCTCACCAGCCTGACTCGCCAAACCAGCCACAGCTAAATCCCCCGTTACGTTAATTTTCGTATCCTTTAAATTAACAGATGATCCAGAACCCGCCAAAGCGCCTACATAACGCGCATTGACTGTTCCAGCATGCATTGTAACCTTCCCGCCACTTTGCGCTTCAAGCCCAATCACAGAAGAGGTAATTGTTGATTTATTATCCAAAACAACTTCTGCCCCCTCTTCTGCAAGCACAGCACTCACGGCATATATTTCATTAAAATCAACATTATTTTTGCTATCAGAAAAATCCGCACCACTAATTGTGGCTCCCTCTAACTTAATAACCGTATCCTGATTTTTTGCATGCATAGGATGCTGAGTTTTATCACTTACCTTCAGTGTCTTCCCTGTTATTGTCCGCGATTTACCATCTCTACACAAATAAGTAGTCTGTGATCCCTTCTCACCATTATTCATATCATCACATGTAGAAGAAACCGTTTCCTTAGAAGAAACATCTCCATTACCAGTACGACTAAGCATAAGAACACGCCCAACAGCTCTAGAAGATACAGCAGATGTCTCAGAAACCACAGGAGAAGAAGCATTCGCAGAAGCCCCATTAGAAGATATAACAGCTATCTCAGAAACCACAGAAGTAGAAGGCTGCATAGCAGAAGCTCCATTAGATATAGCAGGTATCTCAGGAGCAGAAGGCTTCATAGCAGAAACTCCATTAGAAGATATAGCAGATATCTCAGAAGTAGAAGGCTGCACAGCAGAAGCTCCATTAGATATAGCAGATATCTCAGAAGTAGAAGGCTTCATAGCAGAAACTCCATTAGAAGATATAACAGCTACCTCAGAAACAACAGGAACAGAAGCATTCATAGCAGCCTTCATAGCAGCAGCTGATTTTATAGGTGATGGCCTCTTAGATACAATATGATCCCCAGGTGTTACAAAAATTTCATCGGCAGATATTACAGGTCCTCTACCTGTATCAGATCTCCCACTTAAATTAACTCTTGGAGGTACTAAAGGTGCCAAATTTCTGGATAAAGAAGGAGTAACAGATGATGGAGATGGAGTAACAGGTAAAAAGGTATGCACTACAACCTCAGATGTTTCAGATTCCGTAAAATCTTCGTCATCATCATCTTCATAAAATTCGTCAGATGTTTCAGATCTCAAAAGTGAATTGCCTTGAACAGAGACTACAGATGCAGATTCCCCAGATACAGGAGGAGTTATGGATTCACTATTTACTTCACCAGCACCAGTGTCAGCATTAGTATTTATTGCAGTTTCAGTAGAAGCATTAGTAGAATCAACTGCAACAAGTGGCTTAGCCTTAAAAGTAAGTTGAAAATTAGCAGTAGCAGTATAAGCAGAAACGAGAGGTATAAAATATTCATTTTCTAAACGAAAATCCCAAACACTTCTACTATTTTTAAGTAATGTCTTATCAAAATACTGCATTTTCGGAGGAGTAGTTGGACCATAAGCACGAAGAACATACTTATAAGGTAACCCTTCTCGTGTAATATAATCACCTTTCAGCTTAAAAGAATCCCTCTCTGCATTTCCAAAAACCTGAATAATTGAAATGCTATGAGGTGTATCCTGACTTTGTGATATACCATCAGAAGTATCATTCACAACTACCATTGTTTTTCCAGAAACATCACCATGAATCAACAATCTGTCAGATATTTGAGAATTTTCTGTATTGCTAGGCATCAAATTTGCATTGAAGTAAATTGTAGCGGCAGAAGCAGCACTATAAACTGTTCCATCCCCATCTCCTATACGAAGGGTTCGATACTCAATATCTTTATTAGATGTATTTTCATTTTTCAAAGAAGTAAAAAATCTAACATTACTATCTACAAGATTCATAGACGAAAGACATGAATCTACACAACCCGTATTTGAATTTTCCAAACTATTATGCAGATTCTTTGTTAAATACCACTCTGATCCCCCAGATAGAAAAAGCCTAGCTTGAGATTTTTTATCAACGTGAGCTCCCCCCATGACGACAGAGTCTTCAACAAAAACCGACAAATGCGACCCCTCTTCAGCTTTCAACACTAAATCACCCGAAAGAGTTGAGTCATCTTTTACAACGACGTACCCATCCAAACTGTTACCATAAATGACCACACCATTAGGAACTCTGAAAACCGTATTTTTCAAAAGAACTGCATGCAAACTATCTCCATCATCTTTTATTCCACCCTCTCTCAGATTTTGACCTACATTTTGACCACTTTCTTGTCTCACACTCGTTTGATCATTTTTTCTCCTCACATTCGAAGGTATATCACCAAAAAATACACCATAAGACTTACCTTCAACTTTAACGGTTGAATTTTGAATATCAGAAACTATTAAGTTGACAACTCTAGAGTTTGCATCTGGCTCAGACGCCACCACTGCAGAATCTCCAGCGCCAGCTCCAGATGGTGCACTAGTACTTCCAGAATCTGCACCGCTTCCTAAAAAATTCTCTATAGGGAATAAAGCCTCAAAATACGCGGAACCAATATTATTAAGGACAGCGCCATCTCTAGATTCAATAGAGATGACCTCACCAACGAAAGAATCACTATTAGCGTCAGAATCCTGTTGCGTATCATTGCCATCCTCACTCTCCGCTTCTACTCTATTAGAAGCTCCAGAGATATTATTCTTAAAGCTATCACTTACCAAAAATGCAATAGTATTAGGAGCTCTAAGTTTTCCATTTTTAAAGGAAATAGTACCTCCAAGTGACAATAAACCTATATTCGTCTCCGAAGTACCAACTTCTGTAGTTTTTGGTTCCTCAGCAACATTGATAACCGTCCCGTCTAGTAGAACAGTCCCCTCTTTTGTAGAGATAACTCCTATTCCACCCTCTTTCACGGTAATTGCTCCAGACCTCATCTCGATAACGGATGGACCCAAACTAACTAAACCGATTCTTTTAACATTAATATCTACATTCTCTAAAACAATCCACCCATTATCACTAGCAAGAGCACCTATATACGCATCTCTGATTCCTCCCCCCACCATTGTGATCTTTCCAGTCTCTTCAGCCCGAAGTCCAATAAAAAAACCCTGAATATTTGAGTTTTTCAATTTAACCTCCGCACCCATATTTGAAGCAGAATCTCCGACATATACACCAACATAAAGCGGATCATGAATATATAAACTACCTATGTTCTCTATACCTACTTTATAATCCTGTATACCTACTGCAGATAAACTTTCAGAAAGTTCTTTCCCAATATTCATACTTTCAATGGATACTTCGTCCAAATTAACAACTACTTTCCCATCATCAAGGGGAGATTCCACATTTACAGCGCTCTCACCTTGATCCGCTATAATAGTCCCCCCTATTAGAGCATATACTCCGGACTGATCACAGGAAATAGATCCATATATTCGCTGATCACCATTGAGTAAATCAGCCAATCCTTTACCTGCCTCCACAGAATCTATAAATTCTAGAGCCCCAACACCATCACCAACCGGTGTAGATACACTCACACCAGGCACAAAAAGACCTGCTCTATCAGGTGTTAAAGAATTCAATACAAAACTTGATATACCTGGCATACCAATAAGACCATCTGCACTCGCTTTTTGTACTCTTAGCGCCTCTTCCCCCACTGGAAAATATGTTTCAGCTAAACTATCTTTTTTCGGAATATTAAATAATGTCCAAACATCTACATTTCTTGGAACATCTAGTAATCTAACTAACTCTCCACCTACTCCACTTGGCACACCTGCATGCCCCTCACGTGCTCTCTTCCCACTTGCTATTGCTGTTTTTGCTTCTTTTGCCTCCACATTTTCTGCTCTTGTTGCTCTTGCCTTCCTAGTAGATACACCGCCTGTACCTGGAACACCTGGCATACTATTCAAAGCACCATTTGATATAGTACCTGGACCAACACCTGGAATAGCAGGCAGATTCGTTGTATCTGCCCCACTCGCAACACCTGATATAGCCTTTGGTCTTTGTTGACTTACAGTGTTTAATCCTCCTCCTGCTATATTACCTGATAATAAAGTATCTTGTACAAGAGCTAATGAGCCATCAAAGCCAGCTGGTACACCTGCTTGCGGCACATTTACTACTGTTTCCATCCTAGTAGATAAGACGCCTGAACTAGGAGTAGATAGGACACCTGAACCTGGGACCCCTGGCACAGCACCTGTACCACTCGCAACACCAGGTACTGCACCTGCACCACTCGCAACACCAGGTACTGCACCTGCACCACTCGCAACACCAGGTACTGCACCTGCACCACTCGCAACACGAACACTACTATCTGCAACATTCCGTATCATGCCAGGAACAAAAATATTATTCTTTCTAGAATGACAAGCACTAATAGGTCGAATATGATTTAAAACAGGCACAATCTGAGCCTGAGCCTGAGCCTGAGCCTGAGCCTGAGCCTGAGCCTGAGCCTGAGGCTGAGGCTGAGGCTGAGGCTGAGCAGAACCACTACCAACAGGATTACCGACTCTAGGTTCTGCTCTTCCAGAAACCTCCACTCCTCCGGGTGGTGTTATAGCCCCTGTGCTCGACCCTCCAATGAAAGAGGTAAATGATGATAATGAAGGAAGGAATGATGAGAACCAACCATTCCCCATAGAAACATCTACACCTTGTAAAAAGAAGAAAGCACTTGTTGTTAGTGCGTACAAACGTGTACGCTTTTTAAATACATTGATCATATGTCAAACTTTCTAAATAATGTTGCAAAAACACTA
>NZ_JBHIRW010000062.1:0-5289 GCF_042197445.1 Bartonella sp. AA1HLJMS
AAAATTATATCTACATACAAGGTCATATGTTAGACCCCATTAGTACAGTGATTGGTTACAATTGGCCTACGGCTTATGGGGTACGTTCCAAACCATATGATTCATTACATCCGTTAATTCTACCCCTCAGAGAGATGGGGGGAGCGATCATCGGCTATAATCCTAGTACCCATAATTGTTATGCTGATGCAAGTGCTAAGTGTAAAAATGATTACGGTTCATTTGATTTTATAAAATTTTATTCCACGAGAACAGGGAACAAAAAATGAAAATACGATTTAACTTATTGAGCCTGCTCATTCTATTAAGTATTACTGGATGTGATATGGACAAATCTCCTCCAGGGGAAGTATATGGGTGGATCAAGCCAGGAGCAGACTTTACCGAGGTAGGAAAAGCCTTATTAGAATGTGGCATGCCACATCTTAATTATCTTGAGGCTGAAAATCAAAAGCTCAGCAATAATGATAATGCAACAATTTATGCTTGTATGATTCAAGCAGGATTCCGTGACAGATATGGCGGTCCATCTTGGTGTGTGAATCATTGGAGGGAAAACCTTCCGATTTGTCGACCAGGCGCGGTCATTCCGAAACGAAGTGTTGAAAAGCGCTTAAACAGCCCTTTTTGTAAAAAATATAAAAATGCGGATGAATGCCAATCTTAAGTGATGATCAACAATCCGCCATCCTTGCCTTTGCTTGGAATGGCGCGATTGTTTCCTCACTTTCCATTATTTAACGGATGAAGAAAAGCAGCATTTACAAGAGGGTGCTGATGGCAAGGTGCATGTGTCCTTTAATGGCATCTTTACTCCACCAGAGGAAGCCGCTGTTTATGCGGTTCAACATGCGAAGGATAAAAATGAACCGCTTTATTTTGTTGTGTTCCCTCAAGCCGATTCTGCTATCTCAGAACTTCTAGTCGCGGGCTATCAGAAGTTTATGGAAAATAACTTTTGGGGTTTGACCAATTCAACACAAGAAGCAAAAGATTTGATGTATAGCTATGGTCTTACAGGATTAGAACTTTATGGACATAGTCGCGGGACAATGACATTGGGGAATATGCTGAATTCTTTCAAACAAGAAGGTGTTCACGGTATAGCCAACGAAAACACGACTATCAATCTCTATGGACCAGCCTTTAATGTTTTAGTTGCAGCCGGTCTGTTAGGTTATGTGAGTGATGGCAAACAAACCACTATTGGTTTTGATGGGAATAGATATGACTTTGTAAGCAGAATTATTGGCGGCAATGGCTATACCTACGGGACACTCCCTGCTGGCAGTAACGTTTGGACAGAATGGTTGAGAGTGGCTACAAATCCCATAAGTTCCCATACCTGTCTTGGAGACGCGGGCGATAAGTGTAACGTGCGTTATGGCTCATCTCATCGTGAACAAGTTCCTTCAAGTAAATCATGGAGTAAAAAATGAAACAAACCTTAAAATTATTAAGTGCTGTAACTTTGTTAGGTATTGCAGGATGTCAGTTTAATAAAACTCCTGGGGGGTATTTGAGCGCGTGGGAGAAAAATGGTGTTACTGATTTTACTGAAATAGGAAAAGCCTTATTAGAATGTGGTATGCCAGCTCCTTATGATGTATTTCCAGAAAACAGAAATTTAAGCAACAATGCAATAGCAACAATTCATGCTTGTATGGTTCAATCAGGATTCCGCTATAAAGATGAAAGGGGGGGATGGTGTGTAAACCATAAAGCCGAAAATCTCCCGATTTGTCGTCCAGGTGCTGTTGTTCCACAGCGCAGTGTCAAGAAGCGCTTAAACAGCCCGTTTTGTAAAAATCATCCAGAACAATATGAATGCTATCCTTAAGTCTTTCTTGTGATGATCAACAATCTGCCATCCTTGCCTTCACTTGGAATGGCGCGATTGTTTCCTCACGCACATTATTTAACGGATGAAGAAAAGCAGCATTTACAAGAGGGTGCTGATGGCAAGGTGCATGTGTCCTTTAATGGCATCTTTACTCCACCAGAGGAAGCCGCTGTTTATGCGGTTCAACATGCGAAGGATAAAAATGAACCGCTTTATTTTGTTGTGTTCCCTCAAGCCGATTCTGCTATCTCAGAACTTCTAGTCGCGAGCTATCAGAAGTTTATGGAAAATAACTTTTGGGGTTTGACCAATTCCACACAAGAAGCAAAAGATTTGATGTATAGCTATGGTAACACGGGATTGCATTTTGATGCCCATAGTCGTGGCAGTTTGACAGGCTTTAATATGATGAATTCTTTCAAACAAGAAGGTGTAAATGATGTAGCAGGCAATACAACGATCAGTTTCCATGGACCAGCGGCTAATGTTTTGGCGGCATCCGGTTTGTTAGGTTATGTGAGTGGTGGCAAACAAACCACTATTGGTTTTTATGGGCATAGATTTGACGTTGTAAGCAGATTGATTGGTGGCAATGGCTATGCTTATGAGACAATATCTGCTGGTAGTAACTGGTGGACAGAATGGTGGAGAGTGATCATGAATCCCATAAGCTCCCATACCTGTCTTGGAGATGTGGGTTATAAATGTAGATATGATTATGGTTCATCTCATCGTGAACAATTTCCTTTAAGTAAATCATGGAGTAAAAAATGAAACAAACTCTAAAATTATTAAGCACTGTAACTTTGTTAAGTATCACTGGATGTAATATCGATAAACCTCCTCCAGGAGAGGTGGCTACGTGGGAGAAAAATGGTGTTACTGATTTTACTGAGGTAGGAAAAGCCTTGTTAGAATGTGGAATGCCGAGCCTTATTGATGCCGATCCAGAAAACAGAAAACTCAGCTACAATGCATGGGCAACTATTGATGCCTGTATGGTTCAATCAGGTTTTCGTGATAAAGTGGGGGGAGGGACTTGGTGCGAGAATCATAAAGCCGAAAACCTTCCCATTTGTCGTCCAGGTGCTGTGATCCCGAGGCCCAGTGTCAAGAAGCGCTTAAACAGCCCTTATTGTAAAAAATATAAAAACAGTCGTAAATGCCAGCCTTAATTTTTGCTGCTGATGGTAATCAACCCCCATCCTTGTTTTTGCTTGGAATGGGGGATTGTTTTCTCAATCCATCATCTCAATATTGTTCACCGTTGTTTTAAGCAGCGGTGACAGAAAATATCAACAGGTTTATGAGCTGTTTTATCGTAAAGAAACCCACTGAAGGAGGGGAAGAATGAAGAAAGTCTTGCAATTATTGAGCGGCATAGCTCTGTTAAGTATAGCTGGATGTGAGTATAAAGCTGAGGTTCCCTTATCAGCTTGGGAATTATGGGATAAGCCTGGTGCAAATACAATTGATATAGGGAAAGCGCTGTTAGAATGTGGCATGCCAACACCTTATAATCGTGATGAATACAACAGAAAGTTAGACGGAAATGCGAACGCATTAATTGAAGCTTGCATGGTTCAAGCAGGTTTTAGATATAAATCCGGATATTTGAGTTCGTGTGAGTTTTTTGATGCTCGTTTTCCGATTTGTCATTCAGGTGCTGTCATTCCTCAAAGAAGTGTTAAGAAACGCCTGAACAGCCCCCATTGTAAAAGAAATAGAAACAAGCCTGAATGTCTACCGTAGTTTTTTGATGATGGTATGATTAAGAGTAATCTTTAGTTTTTTTATCTTTTGCATAAGTGTGTGGGCCAATTGTATCGGCACTCAACATGTTTCAAATTGATATGGACAGAGGAATATAAAACATCGACAAGCTTATAAGCAATCTTATCATAAAAAATCATTGAAGGAGAGAAAAAATGAAAGCAACTTTAAAGTTATTGAGTGGATTGGCTTTGCTTATTATAGCTGGATGTTTTCCAGGTCCTTACCAGGCTGTGGATGTATTAGAGAAGCTAGGAGAAGATAAGATTGAGATTAAAAAAGCACTATTAGAATGTGGAATGCTGAATCCTCATGATGATTATATGATGGATTATAGAGAGTTAAGTATAAATGCGAATACATCTATTTATGCATGTCTAACCCAAGCAGGTTTTCATAGTAAATTAGGAGGGAAGTGGAGAGATCGGTGTAGAAATTATAATGCCGAAGATCTTCCGATTTGTGTGCCAGGTGCTGTCATTCCAAAACGAAGTGTCAAGAAGCGTTTAAATAGCGCTTATTGCCAAAAATATAAAAATAAACCAGAATGCCAACCTTAAGCACTGCTAGTGATGATCAACAATCTGCCATCCTTGCCTTCACTTGGAATGGCGCGATTGTTTCCTCAATCTGTCATCTCAATATTGTTCACCGTTGTTTTAAGCAGCGGTGACAGAAAATATAAACAAGCTTATGAGCTGTTTATTGTAAATAAATCCATTGAAAGAGGGGAATAATGAAGAAAATCTTAAAACTATTGAGTTGCATAGCTCTGTTAAGTATCACTGGATGTGTTAACTCAATTCCCTCACTTTCTCCAGCATTATGGAGAAATAAAATACTTTTAGAATGTGGAGTACCGGACCTTAATAAGGTTGTGGCGCTAGATTTGAATCAATTTGCCAGTATTGAAATGTGTATGGCGCAATCAGGTTTTCGCCCTAGCTTTACAATACAAGATTGGTGTGAGAACCATAAATCAGACAACCTTCCCATATGTCGTCCTGGTGCTGTCATGCCTCAGCGAAGTGTTGAGAGACGCTTAAATAGCCCTTATTGTAAAAAGCATTCAGAACAACTTGAATGCAAACCTTAAGTCTTGCTTCAGCAGAGAAAGCCTTGAATTTACACCAAATAAAGCACCAGGTTGATGAGTTTGAGAAAGCCTTGTCCGTTCTTACGTGACAAGGTTTTCTTTTTATGCCGCGTCGTTATAACGTTGCTGTTTTGCTTGTTCGATTACATTCAAAAGATCCGATTGTAACCAACGGGATAAAAAGCCAAGTTTTAAAGGTTTTGGGAGAGAGCCATTGGTAACATGACGGCGGAAAGTTGAGACACTCATATGAAGCAATTTTGCACTTTCACGGTCTGTTAAAAGAATATCATTTTCTGTCATTCTAAAATCCTTTCATAATAAAAAATAGAACCAAATCATGCCTATTTATTAAGCACATTTTGGTTTATTTTTGAAGGTATTTTATTTATAGAAAACAATATTTTATCATATAATTTCTGATGTGATACGTGATGAATCTTATTGAGAAAGAATGAGAGACAAGAGAGTTAAAGTTATCCACAGATAATGGGGTTATTCACCCCATATCTTAAGATTGACCCGTGACATAAGCCGCCCATTTATCCATATAGACACGGCGCTGTTCTAGATAGTC
>NZ_JBHIRW010000063.1:0-5256 GCF_042197445.1 Bartonella sp. AA1HLJMS
CAAACTGAATTGGGTAAAATATCCCCTGCTCTATAACCAGACAATGGATGACCGGAAATCGTACCAACATCCGCACAAAGCGTATGAAACCCTCCTATCTTTCGCGAATTACTCACTGTGTAATTCCTTGGATACGTAGAGTTTTCTGATAAAACAAATTTATGAGACTGTCTTCCATCAGAAACCAAATAAACATAATAATCCTTCCCCGCCGAAATAGAAGAAACGTTTATTATTGTATCTTCCGTATAACTTGCAACCAAAGTATCATTGCCTAATGCCAAGGTTATACGCGTTCCTTTCTTCAATGTGAGTTGTTTTTTCCCTGTTGCAATAAGAAACGGCGTGGAAATTGAAAGAACCGTTAAATTGGACTGTTTCAGTAAATTGTTTACCTCTTCCGCTAGCGCTTTTGCCTGTGAAGCTACTGTATGAGCTGTTGTCGCTGTTTCCAGAGAACTCTTGATACCACTAAGCTCTTTCTTCATTGTATCGGCGGTTGTTTTGGCTTCTTCTGCTGTCCTTTTCGCTCTATCGGCTACTTCCTTGGCTTTTTCGGCTTCGCTCTTGGCTTGATAGGCTTGTGAATCTGCCGCCTCGGCTTTTTTCTTGGCTTCTTCGCCTGCCGTTTCTGCTAAACTTGCTGTAAGCTTAGCACTATCTGCTGTTTCATTCGCTTTGTGGGCTTTATTCCACGCTGCATTCGCTGTGCTTTTTGCATTTTCCACCTCACTACGCGCTTGCGTCGCATCATGTCTTGCATAACCAGCAGACTCCTTGGCTTCCTTGGCTATTTTTTGTGCCTCTTCCGCTTCTTCTTCTAAAGACGCGGCTTTCTTACCCGCTGTTTCGGCTGCCCTCTGCGCCTCTCCTGCTATATATTTTGCATTACTCGCTATTTCCTTGGCTTTTTCTACTTCATTCTTGGCTTCATACGCTCGGTCATCGGCTTTCTCTGCTATTTTCTTGGCTTCTTCACCTGCCATTTCTGCTAATCTTGCTATAGTCTTAGCGTTATTGGCTGCTTCATTCGCGTCGTAAGCTTTACTCCACGCTTCATTCGCTGTGCTTTTTACTTTTTCCACCTCACTACGCGCTTGCTCCGCATCATGGTTAGCATAACCTGCTGTCTGTTTGGCTTCTTTTGCTATTTTTTGTGCTTCTTCTGCGGCTGCTTCTAAAGACGCGGCTTTTTTACCCGCTGTTTCAGCTGCCTTTTGCGCCTCTCCTGCTGCATATTTTGCACTATTAGCTATTTCCTTGGCTTTCTCTACTTCACCCTTAGCTTCATACGCGTAGTCATTGGCTTTCTCCGCTATTTTCTTGGCTTCTTCACCTGCTGTTTCCGCTAATCTTGCTATAACCTTGGCGTCCTTCGCTGTTTCATTCGCGCTGTGGGAATTACTCCACGCTTCATGAGCTTTGTTGTCTGCTGCTTCGGCTTTTTTCTTGGCTTCGTCTGAATACATCCGCGCTAAACTTGCTATAGTCTTAGCGTCACCTGCTACTTCCTGCGCTTTATTGGCATTACTCCATCCTTCATGAGCTGTACTTTTTGCCTTTTCTACCTCACTGCGCGCTTGTGCCGCCTCATGGTTAGCATAACCCGCTGTCTGTTTGGCTTCTTTTGCTATCTTTTCAGCTTCACCCGCTACTGTCTCTACCTGTGATGCCTTCTTTTGTGCACCATCAGCTACCTTCTTTGCCTCTTCGGCTATAGACTTCGCACTACCTGCTACTTGTTTTAGACCATCCAAAGCACCTTTCGTTTCTTCTGCTACCTTCTCTGCTGCTTCCGCTTTACTCTTTGCTGCTGTAGCTATACCCTTCAACGCCTCCACACTCGCTTCACCTGCCGTTTCTCCTGAACGCACCGATGCTTCTGCTGCTACCTTCGCTTCGTTGGCTATTCGTGTTGCTTCTGTTGCACTCTGTTGCGCTTGCTCGGCTTTCGTCTGTGCACTATCCAACGCACTTTTGGCTTCTAAGGCTGTCGCTTTGGCGCTCCTTGCTTCTTCTTTTGCTTCTTCTGATAAGCTTTTTGCACTAGAGGCGGTTTGACTTGCTTGTTCACTCGTGGATTTCGCCTCAGTCGCAACAGTCTCTAAATTTTCTGCTTTAGATTTCGCATCGCTAGCCTCTTTTACAGCTTGCTCTACTTTCCCTGTCGCCTTATCAACGGCGCTTTTCGCTTCCTCCGCCAAACCCTTCGCCTCAGATGCCGTACTCTTAGCTTCTCTTGCTTCTGTTAATGCTGTAGTCGCTGTAGATTTTGCTTCATTCGCAACTGCCTCTACACTTTCGGCTTTAGCCTTTGCTGTTTCTGCTGTCTCCTGTGATGCTGCTGCCAACCGTTTTGCTTCTTCTGATAATGTTTTAGCTGCCTCAGCAATCCCTTTCGCATCATTGGCTATACTAGATGCCCCGCCCGCTGTTGTTTTCGCAGAAGTCGCTTCTCTTAATGCCTGTTCTGATGCCTTTTGCGCCTCTGTAGATGCCGTATTCGCTTTTTCCGCTAAACCTTTCGCCTCTTCTGACGTGCTTACAGCTGCCTCTGATTGTGATTTGGCTTCTCTTGAAGCTGTTAATGCTGTCTCTACTCCCGCTTGTACTTGTGAGGCTGTTTTTGTGAGTTCTGTAACAGAAGATGTCGCACCTTCTGATAACTCTTTTGCTTGTTCTGCAATATCCTTGGCATCATCGGCTGCCTGTTTGGCTCCATCTGCCTTTAGACTTGCTTGCATGGCTACAGTCTTAACTTCATGACACGTTGCTACCGCCGTCGCTGCTACTTGCGTCGTCTCTGTTGCTGTTTGGGAAGCTTCTCTTGCTGTTTGTTCTGCACGCGTTGCAATGGTCTTCGATTCATCGGCTAACCTCTTGGCTTCGGTCGATAAATTAACAGCATTCTCACTGCTCTGTTTGACCTCTTCAAAACGTTGTAATGCCGTAGCCAATGAACCTTTCGTACTATTGATTTCCCCTGAGGCTCTATCGACTGCTGCTTTTGTCTCTTCTGCCATGCGCTTCGCTGCATCAGAAGTATTCTTGGCTTCTTCTGCTAAGCCATTGGCTGTATCCGCTGTCTCTTTCGCAAGGCTAGCCGTTGTCGTCGCTGCTTTAGCTTCTTCCTTCGCTTCATGAGACGTCGTAAGCGCTGTTGTCGCTGTTTGAACTGTTTTCGTCACTTCGCTAAGCGCTTGTTCCGAAACCCTCTTCGATTCTTCTGCAACCTGTTGCGCACCATTCGCACGCGACATGGCTTTTTCTGCTTCTTGACGTGCATTAACAACCTGCTCTAACGGCGCAAAGGTTTCATACGAATACAAAGATGCCGTCCCTAAAAGCTTCGGAACAACAACGCTGTCTTGAGAAGTCCCTTCTCTGATTTCCTCTTTCGTTGCAACAGGTATCAAATATTCATGTTCATGATCGGGTATCTTCATCTGCTTTATTCCTTCATTCAGAGGGCTTCATCCAATGAACACTCTTTCAAATCTTCAAACTCTTCTCTTAAGGTCTCTAAGCGCTTCTCTAAATCTTTCAGTGAACCATCAAGCTCTGTTTTCAAAGCGGCTTTCAGTAAATCAAAAACGCCAGTAAGCGGCGCATGTACAAAACCTCCCCCAGAATACAAAACGACCCGTACTTGAGACGGGTCGCTAATCTCTGATATCGCAAACGGTTTTAATGACATTTCAACTCCTCATGTCTTGATCCCATAAATTACACTCACATTAACGGGGCGCGTTTCAACACCACCAACCCTCTCTGCCATGAGATGATGTTCATGATGCTCTCTGTCATTCAGACCTGCCGTTATAGGCGTTGAATAATATAAAAAATTAGCAAAGGGGCTCCTGATAAACCAAGGTAAACGCGGCGGCTTGTCTTTTTCTGTAAACCTACAACACACTGATTTATAATGATAATTCACTGTTTTGTATGTTGAATGAGAGTCTCGAATAACGTAAGATTCTCTCATTTCAAGTCTGTTTATATTGAATCAAACAAACCCATTTGCTTGCACGGCATAAGCGGGGCTGGCGTGTGGGTAAAACTGTATAAGAAAGGAATGAAAATGGTTCTTATGAATCGTCTTAACGCAAGGGCTGTCGCAACATTGGGAGCTGGCAAATATAATGATGGTGCCGGCTTGATCCTCCATAAGCGTAAAGATGGTGGTGCTCAATGGCTTTATCGTTATACCATTCACGGTCGGCGCCGTGAAATGGGCTTGGGCGCCTTAAGACATGTCTCTTTAAAAAAAGCCCGTGAATTGGCAAACCAATGGCGTGCTGTTTTACATGAGGGTCGTGACCCCATTAAAGAACGCGATAAACAAAAGCGTGAGGCAATGCGTAATCTTCATTATTTAAAAAACATTGCTTTAGATGCTTTTGAAAGCCGTAAAGCTGAATTAAAAAGAGATGGTAAAGCTTGTGATTGGTTTTTACCATTACGCCTTCATATTCTCCCTAAATTGGGCTGTCTGCCCGTTTCAGAGATTACACAAATAGAGATACGCAATACCCTTGCTCCTATCTGGCATACAAAAGCTGCAACAGCAGAGAAAGCACTAAATCGTCTTAATCTTTGTCTCAAACATGCGGCTGCATTAGGGTTAGATGTTGATTTACAAGCAACAGAAAAAGCACGCGCGCTCTTAGGTAAACAACGTCATAAAACCACTAATAGACCTGCAATGGATTGGAAAGATGTTCCCGCCTTTTATCAGTTACTCTGTAAAACACAAAACATAACACAACTGGCTTTGCGCTTGCTTATCCTGACAGGCGTTCGTACCAACCCTTTGCGTCATATTCGTGAAGATCAGATTGAAGATGATGTATGGACTATTCCTGCTGAGAATATGAAAGGTTTGCGTGACGCTACAACAGAATTTCGCGTACCTCTATCATCTGAAGCGCTAAAAGTGATTAAACAAGCCCGTTGTATTTCCAAAAGTAATTTCATTCTGTCTTTTTCCGGTCGTGCTCCCCTTGCTGAGAATTGTATGGCAAAATATATGAGAGACAATAAACTTGAAGCCTGCCCGCATGGTTTTCGTTCTAGTTTACGCAATTGGCTTGCTGAAACAACCGATGCTCCCTATGAGGTTGCTGAAACTATTCTAAGTCATACAGTTGGCGGCAAAGTAGAGCGTGCCTATCGTCGCACTGACTATCTAGAACAGCGCCGTGTCTATATGGATAAATGGGCGGCTTATGTCACGGGTCAATCTTAAGATATGGG
>NZ_JBHIRW010000064.1:0-5175 GCF_042197445.1 Bartonella sp. AA1HLJMS
GCGATCATAGCAATTGTTTGCTCTACGCCTTCTTTTTTGTCGATTGCTTGCAAATCTTTTGTTTTGGGGCGCCGTAAGGTAATTGTGGTGTGCTCTTTTTCTTCAAAGGCAATGGGTATCAATAATTTATGTGTAATGCTTGTTTGGACGGTCATTTTTATAATCCTATATTTTCTCTATGGTCTGCGAGTTGATTGACGCCATTGAATTTTCTCACCAAGTTGAGGACATCTATCTCAACGATTTCAACGTCCTTCTGGACATATTTGAAATATTGCAATGTGAAGGTAGTTGTGGATGTTGCTTTGCTGCCCGGTTGCCATTCTGCCATTTCAAAGCCTTTGCATAGTCCTCTCATGGTAATGACAACACCTTCTGCTGGTGTGCCTTGCGCTTGCATTGAACTTCGTAATGAAATGTTGACATCGGTGCGCCCCAACAGTGCCATCAACTCTGGAGAGCAATCAGAAATGGTCATGCTAAGCGTGAGGGTTTCAAGACCAAGGTCAACTTCAATGGAGCTATCCATGCCACCGCCGCGATAACTTTCAACAACCAAACTCAAATTCGGTAGGGTGACACTTTCACATTTTGCCTGATAGGGAATGCCGTCGACAAAAATGTTAAAATATTTCAAAACTCTTGGTAAAACAGGTACGGTCATTAAAAGATCTCCTCTAAGTAATCATTCACAATGCGTGAACGGAACGTGATGTGTTCTGCGGGTGTTGTGGGGGTGAATTCGACATTGAAATAGACTCTACCGCTTTCAATAGCGCTTGCTGTATTAAGCTCTAGATCAGGCGTACAGCGCCCACCAAGAATGGCGCCTTGTGCTTTCAAATCACGCAAATAGGCATTAACGCTTTCGCTTACGTCATGCATGTAGGTTTTTTTGATATTGCGGTCGACAGCCCATAGATGCCCGCGCAAAATGGCATCATTGATCATATCTGCGGTGCGTACTACGGATAAGAAAGCAAACTTTGTATCACTTGAAAGGGTGCGATTACCCCAAAGACGATAACCATTTTCGCGGATAATTGTTGTGATGTTTTGTTCGTTAAGAAGGTTAGCGCGGCTTGATCGATCACCAATGGAAAAATCAATGGGGCGTGCAATACCAACAATGCCATTGATCACTTTATTGGAAGGAGAATGCCAAAAACCGTGTGTAAAATCAGTTTTAGCAATGACACCTGCAACCGCTGTACTTGCTGGCTGTTCTATGATTTTTCCATCACGATTCACCTTTACAAAAGGGTCAATGATAATGGCGCGTTTTGAATCAAAATCCTTTGCTGTGCTAAGGGCTGCTTCATCTGTCGTGTTTGGTGCATCAAGCACCACAATAGCACGCAGACGCTCTGCAATGCCAATGAGTTCTGCTGCGACGGGGTTGGCAGTTGCATCAGTTCCATTCTCTTCAATATTCACACTGGAAGGGCGTTGATGTGTAAAGCCTGGCGCAATCAGAATGCGTGGTGTTTGTCCTACAATGGATTGTGCTCCAATCAAAGCATGAACACCTTCATAAGCGCCATTTGCGTTTACACCACCCAGAATATTGGTGAGTGTTGCATTTTCGTTGTCACCCTCGTTCACGCGTACGACAACGACAATTGCCCCTACTTGTTTAAAAATAAGATCAAGGGCATTGGGTAAGGTACCTTGACGCTTACCCGTTTTATCCAGTTTTGCAGCTTGTGAAAGAGAACCCGTTACCAAAACGGGTGTATTAAGGGGAAATGCTTGTTCATCTGCATCGGGTGCTGTGCCAACAATCCCGATAACGGCAGACTGAACCGCGCGAAGGGGGCGGGTGCCGTCGTCAACTTCAACGACTTCAACACCGTGTAGAAAACCTGTTGCCATACTTTATGCTCCTTTAAATGGTTGGCTAATGAAATGAATGGGAAAAATGAGAGGTAAAGAGCCGCTCTTGAGAAAGGTTTGTTTTCAACAAGCACTTTCTTTTTATAAATATCTTGACTTGGTCCCAAAATGGTACTAAGATTGATAAAAATCAGGATAAACTTATGAAAATTGTTAAAATCTCCACACTTCAAACTTTTTGGGCTCGATATCCTGATGCTGAACAACCGTTAAAAGCATGGGTAGATGAAGCTAAAAATGCGCAGTGGCGTTCTCCTCATGACATTAAAGAGAAGTATAAAAATGCAAGCATATTAAAGAATAATCGTGTTGTTTTTAATATTAGAGGCAATGATTATCGTTTAGTTGTTTCAATCTTTTATCCAGCAGGTTGGCTTTATATAAAATTTATAGGGACACACAAACAGTATGATGCAATTGATGCTAATACTGTAGAACTAAAGGAATTTAAGAAATGAATATCAAACCAATTCGTACAGAGAGAGAGTATCAAGAAGCTTTAGAAATTGTGTCTGCAATGTTTGACAATCAACCTAAAGAGAATACTCCAGAATTTGATCAAATGGAGGTTCTTGTGTTGTTGATTGAAGCGTATGAAGCAGAACACTATCCTGTTTCTCCTCCTCACCCGATTGAAGCTATTAAATTTAGAATGGAACAAATGAACTTAAGTGCTAAAGATCTCGTTCCTGCGATTGGTCATTTAAATCGTGTTTATGAAATCTTGAGTGGTAAAAGAAAATTAACACTGCGCATGATTAAAAACTTGCACCAACAGTTCAATATTCCACTAGAAAGTCTGATAGCTTAGGTTTTATACTAATTTATTTTTTTGAAAGATTTTTAAGGGGTTTCAAAAGGTCTTCAAAGATCATTTAAAGACCCTTTAATATGTATTATTTCTCGTTTTAGAAATCGCAATTTGAGATGATCAGCTCTTGAGCCGGCATTGGATTATTTGAACCACATGTATAAGATGTATTCACTTCTTTTAGTTTAAATTGGCTAAAGGTTTTTCGGATCTCTGGCACATCATTGAGAGACAGAACAAACTTTCCCTTTAATTGTGCAAGCAGTGTGGACATCGTCTGGTAATCCTCTCGCTTAAACAAATCCTTGCCATAGCAATTCTCAACGCCCCAATAAGGTGGATCAAGGTAAAACAAGGTCGTTGGCCGGTCATAACGCCTGATAAAATCAAACCAATCTAAATGTTCAATAGTGACACCTGATAAACGCCGGTAAATAAGCTTTAAGAACCCTTCAAGTTTGAAAGAGTTAAACCGTGCACCACGGTGGGGATCAACTCCAAAGGTACGCTTTGCCACCTGCCCACCAAAACTCAACCGCTGTAGATATAAAAACCGCAAAGCTCGCTCTAAATCCGTAAGCGTCTTTGGATCTTGTAACGTAAAACGTTGAAACGCCTCACGGCTGCTAATCTGGAACTCCAACAGATCCATAAAAGGGTGATAATGGCGTTGCAACACCCGAAAAAAATTCACCACATCGCCTGAGCGATCATTGATGACTTCATATAAGGGAATCAATTTCCGCCTAAAGAATATTCCTCCCATGCCAACAAAAGGTTCGGCATAAGTGCGATGGGGAATGCCTTCAATGATTTTGATAATGGTTTTTGCCAACTTTATTTTGCCACCAACATAAGCGGCAGCTGGTTCTATAGGATCAATAGATTTTAATTTTTCTTTACAAAGTATATCCATCATTTTTTAACACTCTTCCATCTATATTAGCCATCTTCTCACTGTTTCCAAGTGAGAAGAAGTGGCTGCGATGTTGAGTTGAGTTGCATCGGACGGGGTTGTTCGCAAAACTAAGTCCCGTTGGCTGGACAACCAGCCCAGCCTCTATTTTTTGTTCCGTTCTCCTTGTTTTTGAGTTTTTAGGATAATTGCTGTGGGTTATCCGCTAGATTTCTCATAGCGATAGGTTATCAGAGCGGCTTGCTAAGAGCCGTTAATCTCTTTACAAAACTTTTGGAATAGAAGAGGGAGCACGCCGTGATTTCGGGGCTTCTTCTAAAGATAAAGAATGATTTTGCTATAGTGCGATAGAGAGTATTTACTTTTGTTGCCATTTTGCTCTCCAAATCAATAGAGAAACAATAACAACAAGAGCTGCCTTTCATAAAACTGACACTGTCAGTCAAAAAGCTCTTTAAAGGGCTTTAAAGGGCTTAAAATCATACAAGCCAGCTTATACAACAGCTATCCATTTGACTTGCGCTATCTTTGGTTATGTATTTAATCTTTCCACAATCTTATGAGGACAGCGCCATCAGCTCCAGCGCCGCTTGGAGAGGAATCTCCATGAGAGCCAGCACCACCACCACCAAAACCACGCCCTGCTTTTCCCGAACTATAGGAACCTTTGCCGACTCCTCCAGAGCCACCACGTGATGTATCACCTCCAGCATCGCCTCCATTACCGCTTGTTTTACTCGTAATTCCATTCGTTCCAGCATAACCATTTCCGCCTTTGGCAATTCCTGGATGTTCATCCGTTGCTAAACCAAAGTTTCCACCTGTTCCTCCAGCACCGCCATCGCCTGAATAGAAGGAAGTCGTACTCCCAGTAATCGAGTGAGAGATACGGGCGTCAGCTCCCCCACCACCCTTTCCTCCGGTAGCGGTAATAAAATTTTTGCCAATGGTTGTTGTTTCTCCAGGCTTACCGCTTACAAAATTCTTTGCAATAGAAGCCCCTCCTTTACCAATGATGATATCTTCATGACCATTTAAACTGGCTTTATAGCCATACCAGACTGAACAACCGCCACCGCCGCCACCTCCTCCTAATCCTATCCCAAACGCTCTACCACCACTACCTCCACCACCCCAAGCTTGGATCTCAACTTTAGTTTTATCGGTGACCCAGATGGGCCACTGAATTTTCCCATCCTGTGTATAGAGCAATTCAGCATCAGCAAGAGCCGGCCAATTTGTGATTTTATCGATCAAATCTTTTTTAAGACTCTTTATTTGTGCCAAAATGGCGGCATCCACTTGCGCCTTCGTATAAACAACATCACCATCAACTCTCAAAGGTCCTTTCAAGGTACTTCCATTTGTGCTTAAACTTGTCACCGTTTCACCATTATGAATAAGGCTAAACGACGAATTACCCAACAGTTCTAAGCCACCACTCATAGTGACTTTGCTGGTAAATTTATTATAACTTTGCCATTCATTTGGGCTGGCTAAGCGACCATAGCTTGTGAGATCTTCATTGATCTTGGCTCTAAAATCATCAAGC
>NZ_JBHIRW010000065.1:0-5057 GCF_042197445.1 Bartonella sp. AA1HLJMS
ATGTCATCAATCTCATCTTGAATGACCGACACTAAGTGCGAAAGTGTTCTCTTATGACGATAAACATCTCGCTTTACAGGTATCGGTCCTCCAGTCTTAACCCGAATATAATGACGTGTCATCAAAATACCTTTCAGTAAAAATTATTACTATTGATATTATATAGTTTGTGTAGTATAGTACTCAAATGGTATTCATTCATAAAACGATAGAATTTGATACTTGGCTTAAGAAACTTAAAGATAAAAGCGTTAAGGCTATTATTCTTCAACGTATTGTCCGCTTAAAACAGGGTCTTTTCGGTGATGTTAAATTCTTTAATGGCATAGGTGAATTACGTATCCATTATGGTGCTGGTTACCGAATTTATTTTACCCAAAAAGGCTCTGATTTTATCCTTTTGTTATGTGGTGGAGATAAATCAACGCAGAAAAAAGATATTGAACAAGCATTAAAGTTAAAAGAGGAGTACAGTGATGAAAATAACCCCCTTTAAACCAGAAGAATATCTTGAAGACATTGAGGTACAACAAGCATTTCTTAATGAAGCCTTTAAAACCGGTGATGCCTCTCATATAGCAGATGCCCTTGGTATTGTTGCACGTGCTCAAAATATGAGTGCCTTAGCAAAAGAAACCAATCGCGAACGCAGTGGATTATACCGCTCTTTAAGTAAGACTGGTGACCCTAAACTTTCTACCTTAGTCGCTGTCTTATCTGCCCTTAATTTGCAACTCTCTGTACAGTCTTCTACTTCATAAACTGAGAGGGAGTTAATAAATCTCTCCCCTCAATTTCAGTGATTGGTTACAAATTCAACGACTATACTTGCTTGACCAGCTTGTACTGTCTTATCAGCTTTAGCATAGAGAGTAAGTTCTTCATCATAAGGGACAAATTCCTTCTGATTGGTGGGCTTAACCTCTTTTACTGCCTGTTGTTTGATTTCCGCTTCACCAAACTCAGTCCCTCCAGCAGTGCTGCCTATTTTGACCTTTGTGTCCGAAAATGCTGTCTTAACAAACACTTTAATTGAAGTAATCAAAGCACCACGAGGTAGCGTGCCTATTCTCATAGCGTTTTCTTTATCTTCATAGCTAAAATTAAGCCGCAAAAAGCTTACCTGCTGGGTATGAAGATTTCTCCCTTGCAAGGGCTGTGGTAAATAATCTGCCATGTCTTATCCCCTCAATGATTTGTTACGAATTGCACAACCACAATACATTCACCAGCATCGGTGGTTTTGTCTCGTGTTGCATAAAGGGTCATCTCCTTATCATCTGCAACAAAAGACTTTTGATCTGTTGGCGTAAAATCTTGCGTGCCTTGGGCTTTGATGTCTTTTTCACTGAACTCATTGCCTCCATAGGTGCTGCCTATCTTTAATTTTGCCTCAGAAAATGCCGTCTTGACAAAAGCCTTCATCGAAGTGATCAAAGCGCCACGGGGTAATATCCCAATTTTCTCCGTAAGATGCTTATCTTTATGCGAGATATTTAACCGCAAAAAACTTACCTGTTGGGTATGTAGATTTCTGCCCTGTAATGGAGGGGGTAATTGATCTGCCATGTCTTGTTTCCTCCCTATGATTAATTATCAGGTTCACCACTGTAGGTGGGGATAACAATCGTTCCAAAATCTTGCGCTGCTTGAGAGCTATTTGGAAATTTGAAACGGGTTTTCTTCATGCCAATCAGTGTTTTCGCAGACAAACCATAGTAACGTTGATAGTCGAAATGCTCTTCCACCAATTTATAGCGATTGACATTGCGATTATTTCCAAAAGCCATAACGATACTTTGTGCTCCAAGAAAAACAGCACGACGCACACTTTTTTTCGCTGTATGATCGGTAGATTTAACCCCATGAGTGACATGTTCAGATTCACGTAAAATCACACCATTATACATGCCAAGAGAACCATCAAAAATCGGGTTCTTCGCGCGCGAACCCGTATAAGCAGCTTTCTGAATATCAAGCCACTGTCCA
Source organism: Bartonella sp. AA1HLJMS (assembly GCF_042197445.1). NCBI lineage: Bacteria > Pseudomonadati > Pseudomonadota > Alphaproteobacteria > Hyphomicrobiales > Bartonellaceae > Bartonella > Bartonella sp. AA1HLJMS. The sequence goes on from NZ_JBHIRW010000065.1 coordinate 1,990, forward strand.
GTCTCTGTATTGGTGCGCAATTGCATCACTTGTGTTGGGTGCAAATAGAGAACATAAACACTCTCCCCATTCACACGTACTGGTCGAATTTTGGGATTAGCAAGTTTCGCCATTTTTACAGCTTCGTCAATAAGCTTCAAACTAAAGCTGTGTTTTGGCGCTTCACTGAGATCTTCATCCTTGGTTTTACCATCTGGACGGATAATTCGCTTACTACTTGGTGCCAGAGGTTCATTAAATCCATAATGCACATTCTCGATATCTATCATCCGATCTTCAAAAGAGATTGTCCTTGCTGTATATCCGCAAGCTTGAATGAAAAACATCAAGCTTAAGCGATCTGCATACCAATCAACTAAGCCATCTTTTGCTTCGTCACGCAAATCAAACGTTGTACGTTGTTGCGCTATACTACCTTCATTTTCTACACGAACTGCATGCGAAAGCTCGTCAATATAGAGTCTGTCATGAAGGAATTGTAATGCCTCTTCATTCCCCTCAAGCGTCTGTCCTGAGGTAACTCCCCGTCCCAAAAGCTGTGTACGTAAGCTAAATGTAACACAATCCCCTCTGCCCTTCTGTGTTTCAGTTTTAAGTTGAATAATGCTGTTTGAACCCCTGCCTATAAGAGGGGCAATAGGTATCGCCTTTGAAACTTCTGTATTTAATAATTTTGACCACGTGCTTATCGCATGAGGATCATCTGCTCTAACTGTTGTTAATGCCATTGATTTTACCTTTCTTTGCTGTAAAAAAAAACCGGCTTAAAAGCCGGATCATAGCCCTGTATAAAACAGACTAATTTCTATAAAATGCACTCTTAATACCCGTTACCTGCACCGTGTAATTGCCGAAAAATCGCTTTATTTTTCGGATTTGATATCCAAACGTCAAATTCTTCTTCTGACATCCTATCAATGCTTGCTAAAGTCATTGGTCCAGTACTCCCTCCTCCACCAGATGCTGTCAAAGTCCGCGCAGAATTCTGCCGACTTTGAAGTTCTGCAACTTGATTATTCGCTTGCACTGCTTGGTTCTGATAGCCAAGATTTTGTGCTATTCTATAAATCTCTTCTGCCGGATTGAGATCTCTTTGTGCACAAGTCGCTACAAGAGCATGCAATTGATCTCTTATAATCGCATCTATTGTGTTTTGTTGTCCATACTCAGGATAAAGTGATGACCAAGAACTCAATTCCTTTGCGCGTGCCTCATAAAGAAAATTTGCCGCGGCATCAAAATCACTGGATTTATTTTGAAACGACTTAACAGAATTATTAAAAAATTCACCAAGACGCATATCGTGCTGCTGCTGTTCCTCAGCTTGTCTTAGCGCTTCTTTCTGTTCCCTAATATACGCATCTTGCTTTTGAATCTTATCTAGCATCCACGCCACTAAACGAACAGGGTCCTCACGTAGGTCTGGGGGTGCATTTTCACCTTCAACCATTGGCGTCTGGGATTGGGGTTCATAAAGCTTGACAAGCGCTTCACGAGCTTGTTTGGCTTGTTGCTCCATACGCTGCTGTTCTAAATTAGGAACAATCTCTGAAGGCTTTTCAACGGACTGCACAACCGGCTCTGGAGAGGTGACATCATCATTATCAATCGTTTCACCATCATAAGTGCCAGCATCAAAAGAGCTCTCATCATCAAAGACCGGTGCTCCAACTCTGTAATCTTCATTCATAGCTTCATTCATTTCTGCATTCATTCTTTCACCTTTCTCAACTATGCATACCTCTGTGTAATGCTATTCGCTCTCGCATAATCTGATTGTGTGCCTGATCATTGAGAAGCTTCTGCCGTTCAATCTCATAGCGTTGCTTCATCAGTTCTGCGTCTGTTTTTGCTCTCTCTTGATGCACAAAAAGATCAATCTGCTTTTGTTGCAAATCCATCTGATGCATCTGTGCTTTCGTCTCTAAGTCTTGTTGCTTTTCCTGCAACTTCATTTCCTGCTCGGGATCCATCTGCTGTTGTTGTGCCATTTGTTGCTGTTGGAACTTCTCACTGACACGATTGAGTAATGACGCAGGCAATGGAGAATAACGAAGTAGATCAAGCATAATATCCGGCGTAATCGCATTTTGAAGCAATGGGAGCAGCTGTGTGATGATACCAAAGGTGCGCTCTTTCTCATTCGGGCTGGTTGGCGCATCATCGACAACAATGTCATACTCGACACTCGTTACTTCTTCACGCGTCAATGGAATATATTGCGCATTCTCTTCACCAGATATCCGTACCAAACGCCCATCGGACAAGTAATTCTGTATAAGGTGCAAAATAATCTTACCTTGCCGCTTGCGATATAAACGTAAGCCATCAAACAGACAAGCAAGCAGATTTAAACTGGATTGGCGTCGTTGTGCCTCCAAAATACCCGCTTGTGTCACTTCTCTTGTGCCAATGAATTCGGGCGATAAACCCGTCACCTGATTAATTGCTTCCTTAGCTTCATTAAACAGCTGGAAAAAGCCCTCTGGAAACTGTGCTACAGGCTTTGGTTGTATCTTGCCTTCTGCAAGAGCGCCATCTTCAGCAACTAGCAACGCATCAGCCCGCGCCCAATCTTGCATAGCCTGCCTGATGTCCTTAAACGCCCCTTCCTCGACAATAAGCCCCCCTTTGGATTGGCTATTAAGGATATACATCACTTGACTGAAATATTTATTCGCCCACCGTTGTGGATCTTTTGTCGGGCGCACAACCCCATAAAATTGCCGTTCTATCTTGTCAAAATACCCCGTTATACACTCCCAACCCAATTGACCAGCTGGAACTAAAGGTTGATCGGGGGATTCAAGCAACTTTCTCCCTAAAAAAGCACGTCTTACAACCTTTTTATTGAAAGCTGCCCCTTGGATATCGGGCATCATGCACTGGAGCTGCTTAAATTCTTCTTCGCTATAATCACGAAGTTCTCCAGTGCTTAAATCGGGCGCTTTGTAATATCGCTCGCTTTCAAACCAACGGCATTCAACAAGCGTTCAAGGCATTGATTTATAATCATAATCTAGCGTTATTCATATTGAATGAGAACCCTGAATAACGTAAGATTCTCT
>NZ_JBHIRW010000066.1:0-4794 GCF_042197445.1 Bartonella sp. AA1HLJMS
CGATTCGATACGTTCAATTGATATGAATGCTGGAAGTAAAAAAATAACAAGAGCAGCTTTAACTCCAGGAGTTGTAACGGGCGGTCAAATGACTAGGGATGGGGTGTTGGGTAATCCTCTTGTCAATGGTGTACGGTCTGAGGGAAATTCTCATGATGCTATTGTGTACGGGCAAGTAGCGCAGACGAAGGCTGACCAAGGGATTGCTATCGGCTTAACTGCTTTAGCTGGTCGTAGTAGAAATACTAAAAATAGCATTGCAATCGGCTCTTCTCTAACCGATAGTTATGATGAAAAAGAGAGAACAGTTTCAGTTGGTGATTTTTCAATAGCTTTCGGTAGTAAAGCACATAGTTATGCAAATGAAGCGATTGCTATGGGGTACAATGCATATGCAAAGGAGCAGGCGTTGCAGGGAATTGCTATAGGCGCTAGCTCTAATGTGACGGTTGCGGGAGGTGTTGCTATAGGAAGTGATGCTATCGCTGATAGGGCTGCAGGTGTTTCAGGATATACTTCTTCGCTGCAGGGGGCAACAGAAAGCACTGAAGCGCAATGGAAAAGTAAGCAGGGTGCCGTTAGTGTTGGTAATTCTAGTAAGAGCATAACGCGGCAGATTACAGGTGTAGCAGCTGGTAGTGAACTTACTGATGCAGTAAATGTTGTACAGTTAAAAGACTTAGAAAGTGTCGTAAGAAATGGTGGTTGGAAACTATCTGTTGGGGGTAAGGATACTAAGACCGTTATCATGGACAGCGCGGTAGATTTTTCCGCTGGAAGTACAAATCTTCAAATTAGCAAAGGCAAAGATAATAATAATATAAAATTTGATCTAGCTAAGGAAATTGCAGTCAATAAAGTAACTGCAGGAAGCAGTACCTTAGATGCAACAGGCTTAGTGATTACAGGTGGACCGAAAATAATCATTTCTGGGATAGATGCTGGGGGTAAAAAGATTACAGGAGTGTCTGATGGCACTGGAGCGAACGATGCAGTTAATTTTTCACAGTTAAGCAAAACCAATGAGAGTCTTTCGTCCACATCGAGAAATCTGGAAACGGCTATGGCCAATACATCAAAATATTTTGGTGGAGGTGCAGGAGTTGCTGGTTCTGCTATGACGGGACCAACTTATAACTTATCCAAGATTGATACAAAGGGTAATATAACAGAGGGCTCTTTTAAAGATGTTGGTAGTGCATTTACTGGTCTTGATACAAATATCAAGAATGTGAATGCACGGATTAAAGAAGTTTCTGAAGGAGTGGCACAGGATTCTTTGTTATGGAATGATGAAGCCAATGCCTTTGTAGCGCGTCATGAGAAGAAGCAAGAAGAAAAAGGCAAAGCTGTAAGAACACAAGAAAACAGTAGAATTACGTTCCTTGCAAAGGGTGAGATTACCCTAAACTCAACAGATGCAGTAAATGGTGGTCAGCTCTATACAATGGGTAACACGCTTGCAACCTATTTTGGTGGAGGTGCTGGATATGATGAAGTGGGCATATGGAGAGAACCGGATTTCAAGATCAAGCAGTTTAGTGAGGATGGTACTTCTTTTGACAAGAACTATACGAATGTAGCTGATGCACTTGCCGGTGTTGGAAGTTCTCTCACGAATGTTCAGAATAAATTGACTGAACAGGTTAATAATGTGATTACCAAAGTGGAAAGCGAAAGCTTTGTTCAGCAAGATAAGACAACGAGTCGTCTCACTATTGGCGCAGCAGTAGAAGGCGGAGAAATCAACATAACCAACAAGAATAAAGGGGATAGGATACTTTCTGGAGTGAAGGCAGCAACACAAAATAATGAAGCTGTTAACAAAGGTCAGCTTGATAAAGGTTTGAAGGATCTTTCTACCAGCCTTCAGTCAGATGACTCGGCTGTTGTTCATTACGATAAAAAAGAGGGTGATAATGGCGGCATTGATTATACGAGTGTGACTTTAGGCAAAGGTAAGGATAAGGTAGCTGTTGGTCTTCATAATGTTGCCGATGGTCAGATTGCCGAGGGTTCACGTGATGCAATCACGGGTGGTCAGATTAATAAAATCGGTGAGGATGTAGCTAAGTTTTTAGGTGGAGAAGCATCCTTTAAAGATGGAGCTCTTACACAGCCAACGTATAAATTATCTTACATTGCTAAAGATGGAGTTGTAACAGAGAGTGCCTTTCAAGGTGTTGGAACCGCTTTTTCAGGTCTTGATACAAATATCAAGAATGTGAATGCAAGGATTAAAGAGGTTTCTGAAGGAGTAGCACAGGATTCTTTGTTATGGAGCAAGGAAGCCGATGCCTTTGTAGCGCGTCATGAAAAGAGTAAAGAAGAACAAGGCAGAGCTGTAAGGACACAAGAAAACAGTAGAATTACGTTTCTAGCAAATGGTGAGATTAGCGCTAAATCAACAGATGCCGTAACGGGTAGTCAGCTTTATTCGCTGAACGAACAACTTGCAACCTATTTTGGTGGTGGTGCTGGATATGATAAAGAGGGCAAATGGAAAGCACCGGATTTCAAGATCAAGCAGTTTGGTGAGGATGGTACTTCTTTTGACAAGAACTATACGAATGTAGCTGATGCACTTACAGGTGTTGGAAGTTCTATCACGAATGTTCAGAATAAATTGACTGAACAGGTTAATAATGTGATTACCAAAGTGGAAAGCGAGAGCTTTGTTCAGCAAGACAAAACAACGCATCGTCTCACTATTGGTGCAAAAGTAGGTGGCGCAGAAATCAATATTGCAAATGAAAGCGGTGCGGATCGGATAATTTCTGGTGTTGGGGAAGCAAAGAACAATAATGACGCTGTTAACAAAAGCCAGCTTGATAGCAATATCAAGAATGTCAATAATAATGTAACAAATAAGTTTAACGAACTTACTAAAAACATAACGAATATTACTCAGCAAGTTAAAGGTGATGCTTTGTTATGGAATGATGAAGCCAATGCCTTTGTAGCACGTCATGAAAAGAGCAAAGAAGAAAAAGGCAGAGCTGTAGCCACTCAAGATAACAGCAAAATTACGTTTCTTTTAGATGGTGATGTTTCTAAAGATTCAACGGATGCTGTCACGGGTGGACAGCTTTATTCGCTGAACGAACAACTTGCAACCTATTTTGGTGGTAGTGCTGGCTATGATGAGCAAGGACAATGGAAAGCTCCAAGTTTTAAGGTTAAGACAGTTAAGGATGATGGTAAATCTGAAGAGAAAACTTATAGCAATGTGGCGGATGCTTTGGCTGGAGTTGGTAATTCTGTTACGAATGTAAAAAATGAGATCAGCAAAGAGATTACGAATGTAGTGAGTGATAGCCTTGTCAAGCAGGATAGGATGGGTCTTATTACTATTGGTGCGGAAAGAGGCGGCAATAAAATCAATATTTTAAATCGGGATGGTGATGCTCGAATTCTTTCTGGTGTTAAGGCAGCGCAAAATGGGGACGAGGCAGTCAATAAAGCGCAGCTTGATGCAAGTCTGAAGGATCTTTCCAGCAGTCTTCAGTCAGAAGATTCAGCAGTGGTTCTCTACGATAAAAAAGAGGGTGAGAATGGCGGCATTGATTACACGAGTGTGACTTTAGGTAAAGGTAAGGATAAGGCGGCTGTTGGTCTTCATAATGTTGCTGATGGTCAGATTGCCAAGGATTCACGTGATGCAATCACGGGTGGACAGGTTAACAAAATCGGTGAGGATTTAGCTAAGTTTCTTGGTGGAGAAGCATCCTTTAAAGAGGGTGTTTTTACAGTTCCGACTTATAAAATCTCTAATGTTTCTGACGATGGTACAGTAACGACTAATTCACATAACGATGTTGGTAGCGCCTTTGCGGGTCTTGATACGAGTGTCAAGAATGTGAACACTCATCTGTCTAATGAGGTCAAAAAGTTTGATGAAAAACTAAGTAATATTACGCAAGCAGTTCAAGGCGATGCATTGTTATGGGGCAAGACTAAAGGTGCGTTTGTAGCGACGCATGGGGACAATAAAGAGAACAGCAAGCTTACATCACTTGCAGCTGGCTCTATAGTATCAGGCTCGAGTGATGCGATTACGGGTGGACAGATTTATGATCTGCAAAAACAGTTTGCGACGTATTTTGGTGGAGGAGCAGGTTATAATGAAAAGGGAGAATGGGTTGCACCTACCTTCAAGCTTAAAACTGTCAATTCTGATGGTAGTGCTGGTGAGGAAAAGGTTTACAATAGTGTATCGGAAGCATTTGCTGGAGTTGCGAGTTCTATCACGAATGTTCACAATGATGTGACCAATGTAGTCAGTGATAGCCTTGCCAAGCAGGATGATAATACGAAGGTTATCACTATTGGTAAAGAAGTAGAAGGTACAGAACTCAATATTGCCAACAGTAAGAAAGAAGACCGGATACTTTCAGGTGTTAAGGCAGGAGTACTTTCAGCAGAATCGACAGAAGTTGTAAATGGCTCTCAGTTATTTGCGACTAATAAAAATGTTACGACAGTGACTACTAATCTAGACAGTGTTTCTAAAAATACATCGAACTATTTAGGTGGTGGTGCTGATGTGCTTGTAGGCAATCTTCCGACGTATGTTGTTGGTGGTCAGTCATATCATGATGTTGGTTCAGCCTTTAGCGGTGTTGATACATCGCTGACAGATCTTCATAATGAGCTTTCTAAGAACAGCAATGAACTTACACAGACTATTGAGCAGAATGCTTTGTTGTGGAATGATGAAGCCAATGCCTTTGTAGCGCGTCATGAGAAGAAGCAAGAAGAACAAGGCAGAGCTGTCAGGACACAAGAAAACAG
>NZ_JBHIRW010000067.1:0-4536 GCF_042197445.1 Bartonella sp. AA1HLJMS
CGCATCGTACAGCTCTTGATAAATATGGACCAGTTATAGGATTACATCGTTATAGTTTTGCACCACTAAAAGAGTGTAAAAAAGGCAATTAAAATCAATAATTTATTACAAGAGTAAGGGATTTTATAATCATTGATTCTGTTATGTTTTTTTGGGTGTCTATCCCTAACCTTTTTGAAGCTTTTTTATCACTTATTCCCATCCATTTTTTCCAGATATAGAATTAGATATTTCTAACATGGGCTTGACTCTTATTGTTATTAACCGTATAGCAACGATATACGATAAGGGGCGGTAATGGCAATTGTTAGTTTTAAATATAAGGGCTTAAAATTATTTTATACAACAGGTTCCACAAAGGCTATTTGATCAGATCACTTAAAAAATTACGCGTTATCTTAACGGCTTTAACAAGTGCTACTACGCCTGAAATGTTGAGAGCGCCTGCCTTTAAAATCCACCCTCTTAAAGGTGCTCTTACAGGGTACTATTATATATGGATGAATGGAAATTGGCGTGTTACTTTTCGCTTTATAGGAACAGATGTGGAGCTTGTTGATTATCAAGATTACCATTGATGAGAGGAATGAAAAAAATGACGCATAACCCCGCACATCCCGGTGAAGTTCTGAAAGTAGCTTTCTTAGAAGAAATGGGGATAACAATACAAAAATTAGCTGATCATCTCCATATGACAAGAGCTTCTTTATCAAGAGTGATTAACGGACATGCTTCTATAAGTACCGAACTTGCAGTGAAATTAGAATTAGCTGGTTTTAGTAAAGCAAAATTTTGGTTGGATATGCAAACAAACTATAATTTATGGCAAACAAAGCAACAGGCACAACCACCTATTTCTCTTCTTGTTTCTGATACACCTCAAACGCCGCTTTGACTTCGTTAATAATTTTGATGGTGCTTTGGTTTGTTTTTTAGCTTCCGCCCGTTGCTCTAGCTTTTTTGTAGCTTTTTGATTGCTTCTATTGCAAGTCGTTTTCTATCGGCTGTTTTGGTACAAAGGGATGCCATTTTATCTTCGGTCCAGCCAAAAAGCGCTTTCATTTGCGAAACTGTCGCACCAGCATTGGCTGCACGTGTTGCTGCTAATTTTCGCAATCCGTGCGCTGATTTTTTAATACCCGCCGCATTACATGCTTCACGAAAGAGGTTGCCAAAACTTTCTTTGACAAGCTTATTTCCACCTTTACCACAAATGAATGTTTCATCACCTATGGGACCAATTTTAAGGGTTTCCTCTAGTTTTGGTAAAATAGGAAGAAAAACATCTGTTTTAAATTGGCTCTTTTCTGTTTTGAGATAAATGATATTATCTTTGACGTCTTTCCAGCTGATACGAACGGTGTCATCACGGCGCGCGCACGCAAGCCTGTGAAAGAAGAACATCAATCCAGACGCGTTCATGTGTACCGTGTGACCAATGGTGATAATATTTGTCTATGTCCTCTTCTAGCTATGGCAGCAATCCCCCACTGTTTAAAGATTTTGGTGCTTTTATATTAAAGGCAGGATTTCTATTTAAAAGGGCATTATCAACCGTCCAATTAAAGAGATTGTTTAAAGAGGTCAAAAAATATTTTGCCGCTGCGAGAGTAGCTCGCCTTCTGTCTACGGCGTCAAGGATGTGGTGTTTTTCTATGCTTTTATGTGCACGATCAGCAATATTTTTAGAAACATTGTTCAGAATTCTATACTTAATTTTTTAGTAGTTTCTAATTGATTATGCCATTGCATGCTTTGTAAATACTGATGCAATAACCAATCGAAAGAGCCTTTTGTAAGTCTGTTTATTTTCTTGGAGATGCCATTTTGCGCTTGTTTAATAGCCAGCGTATATTTGCTCTGATGGAAATCAATGGACTGTCATAAATTTTAGCTTTTCCACTAATAAATGTACCACCGAAAACTTGTGCATCCCCAAAAACTTTGGCATAACCATAGACTTTTGCATCATCACTTATCCAGCAATTGCTATCGACTTAGATTGTCTTCTTTTTGTATAAAAGCGCCAAGATCACCTGCCTTTACATCTCCAAAGTCTCTCAAAGCACGGATGCAGTAAAGTGTAATGTATCCACCAACCTCAATTGTTTCATCAGTCAGTTCATATTTCTTTTCCTTGATTTGCGCAGAATTCACCCGTAGCGTGAATCATGCATCACTTAAAAGTTATTAGGAATGGGTAGGGGGCTGGGAGGCATATGGGCACTCCCATTTTTTAAAAATATGCAAATTTATTTTTTTAGATGTGCTTAATTTCATATTTCCAATCAGGCAATGGAATGAGAGCTAATGCGAGTTGTCCTCTATGACACATGCATACATTAGCTTCAAAACAGGTGATTGCAACGCGCTTTTTGTTTAAAAAAATTTGATATAATTTGTTTATTGCACAAGAATTATCCTTGAGAGTTGTATTTTGATAATCTTCAAAAAGGCGATCATAATCTTTTGTGTTTTCAAATTTCTTCGTTTTTCAGAGGCAATTCCAAGTTCAGGCATATGCCATATATTCAATATCAATGTTGTTTACAACTTTCTCTAATTGTCTTTTTGAAAATCCGTATTTTCTGCTTATTGGATTTTTACGAATATCATACAAAAGTTTAATATTATTTTTGATAAGTTGATTGAAATAGTCCTCAAAGGATTTTCTTTCATAGCCAATGGTAAAAAACAAAGCTCTCATCTTTAGCAGGCTGTATGATGATATGTTTGATGTTACACACGTTTAATTTCCTTAGTAAATAGGTGGGAGCTCTATGAGCGCCTCTTTCCAAAAGGGATAAATCCTCTAGCGATTATCATAGTGTTGTGGAGCAATCGGGCATCAAAGCGGGTGATGGCGGCTTTAATATCATTGTTAAAGACAAAACAACGCTGACCGGAGGCATCATTGCCAGCACCGCGCCGGCAGATAAAAACAGCCTGACCACAGGAAGCATTAGCACCAGTGATATCAGCAACAGTGCGCATGCTAAAGCCAGCAGCCATGGGTTTAGCCTTTCTGGGAATGACACGATAAAAAACATTGCCAAGAATGTTTTAAATCACGGCAAAGCCAAGGATGGAGCAGAAGGGGAAACCAAATCTGCTATCAGTGATGGGACTATCATCCTTACTGATACAACTGGACAGAGGGCGATGGGGCAAGATGCTGGACAAATCATTGGCTCTCTCAACCGCAACACCGCAGCAGCACACCAAGCAGTAGTGACAGTTAGATGTCGCACCGCTTGAGGGGGTAGTGCATAATCGCGTAGATATGATCAATAATTTATCGGATGAAGGATTGGGATACTGGGACAAAATACGCGATTCGCATATCTCAAAGAGCATCCTGAGGGTGAGGTTTTGCATGATGAAAATGGCAATGTCCTCTATGCAACAGATGAAAATGGAAAACCTATCAAAGACAGTCATGGAAGAAAAATACCTCTGTATCGTTATTTAACGCCTGAAGAAGAAAAACATTTACAAAAAGGTTCTGATGGCAAGGTTCATATGTTTTACAATGGTATTTTTACCTCACCAGATGATGCTGCGCGTTATACTGTCCAGTTTGCTGACAATGATCATGGTCCCCTTTATTTTACATACTTCCCAGAAGCTGAAGACTGGGAAGTGGAAGTAGGGATAGCGATTTTTCAGAAGTTTCTGGAAGGTAGATTTTTTTTGGATTGACCAATTCAACCAAGAAATTCCAGGATATAATGTATCTTTATGGCAATACAGGATTGCATGATGATGCCCATAGTCGTGGTACCATAACAGCAGGAAATGGATCATATAATTTAGTAAAGCATGGTGTTCTCGGTATAGCAAAGGAAACAATGGTTAATTTCTTTGGTCCAGCTTATAATACTCAAGACATGGCAGATACGTTATATATCTTAAAGGATGGCAAGCAAACCACTGTCGGCTTGGAAAACCATGCAGATGATTTTGTTGGTGTAGTATTTGGTGGAAATTCCGCTACTTTTTACCAAAGACCCTTTGGTAGTAACGCAGTTAAAGGGGCAAAGAAAGTACTATTTAGTTATCCCAGCCCTCATGTTTGTTATGCAAATGTGGATCGAGCATGTAGACATGATTATGGTTCATCTCACCGTATACAAATTGATTCAATTAATTCATGGAGCAAAAAATGAAACAAACCTTAAAATTATTAAGTGTGATAACTCTATTGAGTATAGCTGGGTGCCAGTTTAATAAAACTCCCACATCTTCTATAGGGGCATGGGAAAAACCAGGAGCAGATTTTACAGAGGTAGCAAAAGCATTATTAGAATGCGGTATGCCAACTCCTTATGATAAGGATCCAGAAAGCAGAAAGCTCAACTACAATGCAAATGCAACCATTGATGCTTGCATGCTCCAAGCGGGATTTCGCTATAAATATGATGTGGGGGGAGGCTGGTGTGGAAATCATAAAGCCGAAAACCTTCCCATATGTCGTCCTGGTGCTGTCATGCCTCAGCGAAGTGTTGAGAGACGCTTAAATAGCCCTTATTGTAA
>NZ_JBHIRW010000068.1:0-4246 GCF_042197445.1 Bartonella sp. AA1HLJMS
ACATCCTCATCACGCGTATTGTCTTTAGAGAGGGTTTCAGACAAAAGAGCACGGGCTGTTTCAAGATCTCCTTTTTTATTGCTTTAATACATAATGCATGGCTAAAAATAAACTAGCTGAATATTAATGATTACAACTTCAGGTATAGAAAATGCTAAACGAAATGATAAAAAACACGACCGGAATTTACTCACAACAACAGAAACGTATTTTAGTCACAGGAGGCGCTCGCGGCATCGGTAAAGCAATTGTTCTAAACTTATTGAAAAATGGTCATAAGGTAGCAAGTGCAGACATCATTGACATAGAACTACCAACCTCCATCGATACGGCAAGCTTATGTAAATTGATTGTTGATATCCGCGATAAAGAAGCCATTGACTCTTCTGTCCATAAGGTTATCTCAGAATTTGGTGGCTTGATGTCTTAGTTAATGTAGCAGGCATTTGTTATAGTGGCGATCCAGAAACAATTGATGCTCAAGAATGTGCTGAAACATTTGATGTGAATATTAAAGGAATGTTCTATATAACAGCTGCTACTTTACCCTATCTAAAAAAGGAAATTCGCACCGATATTATAAATATTTCATCCATATGGGGTGTAGAATACAATCCTTCTTTAATTTCATATTCTTCTTCTAAATTTGCTGTAGAGGGCTATACTGGTGGGTTGCGCTTATGGGGAATGCCACAAAATATTCGTGTTTGTTCAATCCAAGTTGATAAAGTTAATACGGATTTTCGTCGCAATTTTAAAGGATTCCCAGAGATACCTCCAGAGAATCTTGCCAAAATGCTTCACCCAGATGACATTGCTTCCGCGGTCAACTTTATTCTTTCCTCATCTAATACCGCACAAATTTCTTCTATACTACCGCACAAATTTCTTCTATACGTCTCGATGCTCCACTTTGGTATCAAGTATAAGGATCTATCCAATGAAAATCACGCCCAGAATAGCTCTTGTCTTAACCCTCGTAGGAACCTTTTTTTGGGGTTCCAATTTCCAAGCCACTAAGATAGCTTTAACGACTGTTTCTCCATGGACAGCTTCTTTTGAGCGGTTTCTCATTGCCGTAATCGCCATATTTTTAATTATGATTTTCAAAGAAGGCTTGCGGTGGCATGTTTTATCGCAAAATTTTATTTCTTATATTTTCCTAGGGATTATCGGTGTGGCAGGGTTTAATGGTGCTTTATTTGTTGGCTTGCAAACGTCAAATCCCATAACAGCCTCCCTCATCATGGCGACAACCCCTATTAGTGCTAATATTATTGAAGCTATCATGAATAAATCTTTCCCAACCTGTGAGAGGGTTATAGGGATGCTCATTAGCATGTTCGGGGTCTATTTAGTCATAACAAATGGGAGATTTTTGTCTAACCATGTTTCCTTTGCCAAAGGAGATATTATGATTCTTTTAGGTTCCATTGGTTGGGCGTTCTATACCGTGGGCACGCGGTCATTTGTCAAGAACGCAACCCCGCTTGAAACAACAAGCTGGACGATGCTCTCTGGCACCGTCGCCCTTGGCGTCCTAACCTTTTTATTCGAATCCCCTCTTCAAGAAACGATGTCTATGTCCGGCGCTAGTTTATTCGCACTCCTTTGGATGGGGGTTGCAGGATCAGTTTTAGCCTACCTATTTTGGAATATTGGAATAGCGATCCGAGGTCCGGGTAAGACGGCGATATTTTTCAATTTTGTACCTATTTCAGCCTTATTGGTGCAAATCCTGTTCGGCTTCATCCCTCAAATCATGCAAATCATAGGCGTTTTTATTACGATTTTTGGAGTTCTAATCGGACAAGGCTATATATTCAGCTTACTAGGATCTAGAAAAGCCGTTCCCAATGCGCATAAAGAGTAATATACTTTTTAAGATGAATGGAAATTGGCGTGTTATTTTTCGCTTTATCGGAACAGATGTGGAGCTTGTTGATTATCAAGATTACCATTGATGAAAGGAATGAAAACAAATGACGCATAACCCCGCCCATTCTAGTGAAGTTCTAAAAGTAGCTTTTTTAGAAGAAATGGGGATAACAATACAAAAATTAGCGTATCGTCTTTATATAACAAAATACGTATTTATTGTCAAATAATATTTTATCTTTTTTGATATTTTTTTGTATTTTTTAAATACGTTGTGTATTGATAATATCTTATGATTATGAATTGCTTCTTTTATATTTATATGCTTTTAAAGCTATATTATGGGCTTTATGAAACGATTGCGTTATGTTTTGAATCTATACATCTATAATATTTAAAAAGGCTCTCATAATGCGTATTTTTATCTTTATAATCTATCAGTTTTTTTTACTAAATGAATTTAAATTTTTTTGTGAATTTTGTTTATAATACATTTAAAATTTAATAGCCTCTTATAGGTGCTCTCTTTATAATCAATGCGTTCATTTACAGTTTAGTTATTTGAAGCTGCTGTTTTTACGCATTTTCTATAGCTGTTATATGCTTTATAGCCATGGCATCATTTTTCATTTTCATAAGAGAAATGATAAATAGGATATATGATAATTGCGATTTATTGTCTGTTATGAAAACACTTATGAAAACATCTCAATAGAAACTGATCATTATAGAGATGAGCAAAATCCCTTTTAATAAACTTTTGTCATTTTTGTCAGTTCTTTTTAGAACCTATATCATTTTTTTTAAATGAGAGAAAATTAAAATCATTATATTTCAATAAGTTAAGTTTTATGAATTTTTCAAAATACAACTTATTAAAACAGCCATAACAAATAAATACAACTGTAAATATATATTTGTCAGTTTATGTCAGTACATTGAATCGACAAAAGTGATCATTTAGTGAATGATTAAAACATGTCTTATGAGAGTATGTGATCTTTTAAAGCCTTTCAAAAGAAAGGGATTATAATCATAATAAATGCTATCAAGACCATTATGGTTATGAGTTTTGGAGGTGCTTTTTACGCCCCCCTTTACATATTTTTCAATAAAAAATAAAATTTTATTATATTTCAATATGTTAACTTTTATCAAGTTTCCAAAAAAAACAACCTATATCAAAATACAACCTATAAATACAACTAATGCTCTATGTTTTGTAAGGGTTTGGGGGGGGGGGGAGAAACATTCAAAACCTATAAGTAATATAAGAAAATGAATATACATAACCCTCTTTAAATAAAGCTTCTGATAACAATAAAGCACTCATTTTAGATTACGGTTTAATCTTTTAAAGGCAATGTAAATAAGAGTATCTAAAAGTGCAAGTTTCTTCTTTTTAAATAACGTATGATAAATTATCCTTTTAAAGATTGTATGTCAGCAATTTATAAAAGGGATATAAGAACCTATAGGTATAAAACCTTATACCCCTTATGAGTTTATCATACCCATTATGTGAGCATGCTTTTAAGTTATTCAGTTTCTCTTATTTCTAATTTTGGTAGGTTCTTAACAATTTTCATTGTCTCTAAACTTATGGTAATAACCCTCTGAAATAACTCTAGAGGGTAGGCAGGGTTGCCAATGGTTTCAACAGCATAACGATTGGCATCATTAACAATGCCACTCTTTTTATCAGTCTTAACACATTGACGCCCCATAACCCATTCAAGAGCGGATTTACCATTAACGATATACTCACAAGCGTCAAGAGGGATATCTGTTATTGTGATATTGTTATTATAAATAACAGTGGTTTTATCTTTCTCTTTACCTGCTTTTGCGAATTTCATTTCAGTCACGTAATAGAATTTTTCTGGATTAGAGATCTCTGTAACTTTTGGATTACCTTTTTTAAAGGTTACGGGATAAGGTTTTACAGTTTCATAATTCACGTGCAAATGATCCAGTTCACGCCCTGTTACAACAGAGCTCCGTTTTCGTATAAGGGGTTTAATTCTCTTCAAAAGAATTAAAACGAAGCTTATTAAATCCATTTTGAACGAATTGAGAAAAAATGCAGAAAAATGCTAAAAAAGCCGATAATTTTTTCAAAAGAGTTTTTAAATGCTGTTTATCCGCAGTCCATGAGAGAGATCAGATCAGCAAAATAGTGAAATTTGCTGTTTATTTTATGGAAAAAGACAAATGAAGCATGTGCTTTTAAAATATCATAATGATTATTTTGATAGGTTTTATGAGTCACTAAAATAATCTAGTTTGTTAGTTCAATTTACAGACACAAACTGACAAATATATATTATTGATTGTATTTAAGGTTGTATTGTCGATATAGGTTGTA
>NZ_JBHIRW010000069.1:0-4107 GCF_042197445.1 Bartonella sp. AA1HLJMS
ACTTTTGGGCAGCCCATCATCTACACGCGAAAGGACAACCAGCAATCTTTTCGTATCACAGCGATTTACGGCATTAAACATTCGGAATCGGACGCCGGTGGCAGAATCCCCACCACAATTCCAAGAAAGGAACTTGATCTTTGTATCAATGATATCGGAGGCTTACCACCAAAACCTCAAGATAGTGTTATTGTGATGGATCCTGAAAACAGCAAAGCCCCCTCTCAAGAGCACTTCGTGATCACAGATGTCCAAGCCTTTGAATCCGGTATGTATAAGCTTATCTTGCGTAACGAATCTCCACCTAACAAGCAGTTTTGATTACATTTCTGAGATGCAGAAGGGGAATAAATTATCCCCCTTCTGCTTTTTTTCTCATTCACTCAATTGGAATACACCAAGCCTTTCGCCCATAGTGTTTTGCGTAAAGTTTTTGACCCGTATGAGGACATCTACGCCATGTACGAAAAACGTAGGTTTTACTTTCTTTTAATTTTTTTTTGTTATCCATTAGATAACTTTCTCGGTGAATAGACCTAGACAAGAGACATTCACAATGATACAATTTTTACTGCTACAGGTTGCATCTTGCTGTTTCCTGTCTGGTTTTACGTTAGCGAACCATAACCTAACGTAAACTCTTTATGGGTTTGAGCTGCAACTCAAACCCATTATTGTTGTGATTTAAAATAATTTGTCATGTAATTTATCCTAATCTCTGCTGCTTGTAATGAAACTCCATAGAAATTAGCTACCTCTCTTGGAGTCTTAAATCTTGACATTCCTGAACGTGGCATTAAAAGCTCAGCAGCAAATTGGTTAGCTTGTTTTTCTGCACTGCGATAGACAGGTATTTCATGAGAATTGACTACGCGTTGAAAAGGTAAATTTGTATGTAAAAAAAGATGACCAAGTTCATGAGCAACTGTAAATCTTGCGCGACCATTATCATCGTACGCATCTTTATAAATATCCTCTCTTAAAACAATGAATTTGCCTTGCGGGTCTGTTAAACCACCCACATTTCCAAGTTCTTCCTCATCTGCGATATGTAAACAATATCCTGGTCTCATAGTAGGCAAAATGTATTCAGCAAAATCCATAACTGGGAAAGCTTGGTAATCTAACAATTTCAGTTCTTTTCGAAGTAAATCAGTAAAAAAACCAATTTTCTCCCAACTATAAGGAGGAACTTCGTAATCAATGCTTTTCTTCACCTTCTACTTACCTTTTTTTTCTTTTATCTGTTCCATTAATTTTTTCATTTTTTCTACATCTTCTGGAGAAATGTTATCTATAACTCTAGCAAACATACCAACAAGTTTACCTGTGGATGAATTAGAAGACTTTATTGTAAAACTTTTGCGGCAAGCATCAGCCTCTTGTCTTAAGAGAGAAGCCATATTTTGATCTAAATCGTATAATTCTATGATCTTTTCTTCCATACCAACAGGCACAGATTTTTTGCCAATCTCAACAGAAGATAAAAATGCTACAGATATATCTAATTTTTTAGCCATATCTAAAAGGCGTTCTGCATGATCAATACGGAGTTTCCGTAAGGTTTTACCAAAGGATGTAAGCATCAAATAGAACTCCAAAGGACGGATAATTAATCTTAATAAGTTGAATATATTTTATCTTAAGGTATAAATCAACTCTTTTTTTTACAATAATTACAAATTGCCAATAGCAAAAATTTAAAAATTATCGAAAGTGGCTTGACATTGTGACAGGAGTATGAATAATCGAATCAGGTGCCTAACAAACACCTTAGAACCATAAGCGGATTGGTTACCGAAATAATCAGTCTTCTATACATTAAAGACTTTGACTCATTATATGCTACATGCGTATAATAACATCTGTCGGGTGTGGTTACGCTATACAATACCCTTGCGGGGAAAGTGTAACGACGGACTTATGGCCGTGTTTGTTAGCGCCCGGCACTCTTTTTGAGTGTCATTAACAAACGTCTAACCATAAGGAATTCATTATGAATACTCTTATAGAAATTAGAGAACAGGTTATTGATCAGGAAACTGTTCAAACTGTTAACGCTCGTGATTTGCATGCGTTTTTAGAAGTAGGTAAAGATTTCTCTACTTGGATTAAATATCGCATCAACAAATATAATTTATTAGAAAATCAGGATTATTTAGTTTTCACCAACTTTGGGGAAAACCTCCAAGGTGGTCGTCCTTCTAAAGATTATCATCTAACTTTAAGTGTAGCAAAAGAGCTTTCTATGCTTGAGAACAATAAGAAAGGTAGAGAAGCGCGTTTATACTTTATCAAATGTGAACGGCTTTTGAAACAAGTAGTGACACCACAAGTTGACTACTCCAAACCAGAAGCATTGCTTGGTGTTTTGAATCACTTACAAAGCCAAATCGAGCAGAAAGATCATGTTATTGCTGAATTGACTCCAAAAGCAAAAGCTTTGGAAGGTTTAAAACGCTCTGATGGTTTGTTCGGTCTTATTGAAGCAGCAAAGATGTTAGAGGTGCGACCAAAGGATTTAACGGATTACTTGCGTAAACATGATTGGGTGTATCGACGGGCTCCAGGGGCGCCTCTGTTACCTTATCAGGACAAGATCAAGAAAGGATTCATGGATTGCCCTGCTATTACCATTCAAAGACCGGATGGTACAGAAAAGGTGCTGCCTTCAACAAAAATTACATCCAGAGGATTGGCATGTTTGAGAGAGCAAATCTTTGGGGGTGTGCAATGAATAGCAGTGTCGACTTCTTATGCGATTTGTGGATGGCATTGTTTAAGCTTTCTAACCATCGAGGCATTGGAGATGAGGACTGCAATGCTATAGTTGAGGTTATGGAATCGGTCGTAGATGCTCTGGTTTTAAAGCTTCAAGATGACGTGCCCAATATTACAAAAATCTTGGCAATTTTGACAGATTTTGGAGCTTCAGAACTTCCACATCGTATGGATTCTTTGTTGCGAACTTATGAACCAGATTTAGAGAGCCCCATTAAAAAGGTTGCTTAATTAAAAAAATAGAACTCCCCTCCCTGTTCTTAAAATGGGGAGTGGTTAATTCCGATGATTTTTTCGTAAAGCCTGTTCAATCAGATGCCTAACATAGCGTGTGTAAGGGATAGCTTGATTTTTAGCTTTTTCCTTTAAAGCCTTCATAAGCGCTTGAGGCAACCGAATGTTGATAGACGCTTCTTTAGGTAAGAATTCAAAATGAACAGGCTTAAAACCAGTTAAGTCATAATCTGTAAAATCTGCAGTATCGACAAAGTTTTCTGCTTCTTTATCCGTCTTAAAAACGGGTATTTGTTTTAATTTAGAGGTTTTCATAAAAATTAAATTTCTTTTGATGTGTATAGAATTTTAAAAGATTCAAAGTTTAGAAGAAATGTATCTGTTTAAACTCACACCATTTTCAGCGGCTTGTATTGCAAGTTTTCTATGGAGTTCTGGTGGTATTCTTAATTGAAACTTACCACTGTATTTACCATGTGACAAAGGCACAGGAACTTCTTCTCCATTATGTTGCATGTCCTCAACAACTTCTGAAACAAGGTCCATAATGCCTTTTAAAGCTTTCTCTGCTTGAGCATCTAACCATGAAAGGGATGGGAATTCTGCACACAATCCAACATATTCCTCATCTTCTTGCGACCACAAAACACGATATGTATAATGATTATTGTTCATGTTTCATCCTTTCTATCGCTTGTAAGACTTGTTTGACTTGATAAGCTTTTGCTTTGTTACCAGAATCTTTTTGAATATTCACACGGGGGTCACCAAGCCACGGTGTTTTAAAAACAAAGTGGCTTGTACCATTGTTCCGCGGTTCTCCAAAGAAATAGACACATACAGCCAACAAATCTGAAAACTTGATGTTCTTTGGTGATGCTTTCATCAAGCTGATTATTTTTTCAACTTTATTGCTCATAATCAATGATAGTATCATTATTAATCCTAGTCAATCTTTTATACACTTAATTGGACAGGAACACTCATGCATCCGAGAGAAACGATAAGAGAAAGCTTTGTTGCTTTGATAAAGGCAGCAAAGACGGCAGCTGGTGACAATGTTTTCAATATGCGTGACTTCAATTTATTTAT
>NZ_JBHIRW010000070.1:0-4083 GCF_042197445.1 Bartonella sp. AA1HLJMS
ATTTCATATGAGTTACAAACTATCTTTTGAAAGGCTTTAAAGATTACATACTCTCATAAGACATGTTTTAATCATTCACTAAAATCATAAGATTCGTTTGTTAAATAAACTGACATAACCGATAAAATAGATAATAATCCATTAAAAGGGATTTTGATCATCTATGGAATAATTTTATAGATCTTTTTTTATAGGTTGTTTCCTTAAAATCTTGCACCAAAACCACGATCAGAGCCCCACCACTTCAGTTTCTCAACTAGTAATCAAGGCTTTGGACCGCGCCTTATTTTCTAAATTTCTGAAATCTTTTTGATATTGTTAGGTGCTATTTCTTGTCTTTTTTTTCTGATAAAATTGACTATTTTCTCTTTCTAAGAGTAAGGTTACTCCTTGCTGATAACCTCTTGTTGATCATCAAGCTTTTCTGCCATCTGTTTAATCAAAGCGTAACTCACTTGCTTCACCTTTGCTACTTCTTTGGCTAAAGCTAATGCACGTTCAAGGTGGGTTTTGTTGATGCTCTCGTCAAAGCCTAGGTGATCACCTGCTGCAAAACTTTTCTGATAAGATTGTAAGGTCTCAACATCACCCAATAAAGCAAGAGCGCCAAGATGAAGTAAAGCATAATCCGTATCGTTTGCTTTAGACGTGGCGCCTTTTTCCCAAGGAGCAGTGCCATAATCAGAGCGAAGTCTTTTAGAAAGGTCAATGTCTGTTACCGACCATTCTAAAGCATCATCAAGCGCTTGTTTTAAGCGCTCCTCACTGACCTCTGGTTCAAAGATTTCTAACCCCTTTGCTTCAAAATTAAGCTGTATATCTGGGATATCTTCCGTGTGGGTAGGATCAATGAATTTACAAGCGGTGGAAAGAATGCCCGTGCTAATCATAAAGGCGCTATCAAATTGCGGGTAATCTTTAGCAATTTCGTCGTTATAAAGAATGTCTACTTCACGATCAGCCAATTGATAGCTTGCCATATGGTCATTCTCATTGATTTTCTCAGTTGACCAACCTAAGCTTTTCAAAAGTGCATGAGCACTTTCCATGGTGAGACGATCATCAGTGTCATCTGCTTCATCCACTTCCTCTGCCACTTCAACAGAAGTTCTTTTAGAAGCAACAGATGCTGTTTGCGGATCCAAGCTTAAAATCAATGCCTTTTTGGGAAAACCTGTTCAATAACGCTGTGCAAGAGTAAGAGCGTTCTCAATATCATATTTTGTGATGTTTTCCACAAAACCTAGACAGCTCTTTCTTTGAAAACTCTCCTTATAAAACTTAAGTTTTTTGACATTGCCAGTCAAAATAAGTGCAATGAGGTGAAATTCTGCAAGGCAAAATTCACTGTTTGTTAGCAACGCCGCATAATCATAGATGATTTGGTTGCTGTTTTGGTTGTCAGCCCACTCAAGTATATCTGTACAAATCTCCTTTAGCTTGCCTTCATCCAATTCAGTACTAGAAACTGTATAAACTTCTTCTGCTTCTTTGATGGCTATATATTGAGGCATATTATAGAAAATCTCTCTATGAGCCGTAGAAAAACTAAGTGTTGAAAGGGACGCCTTGAATATAAGGATAGGTGTTTTTCCTTTTGTATCAAGGCTGTACATTATATTAATGATACGGTCTTTGCTTATAAAATAGGCATTACAATTATAATTTTTGTCGCGATAGACTGTCCAGTTCATCATTTTTAATGTTTCAGAAACTGTATTAAGAAGAACCAAAGATTGTACACCAATACGTGCATCTGCCGCCTCTCGCTCCTTTAAAACGGTCAGATGTCCTTCAGCAAATTGAACAGCGTGATTAACATATTTTTCCACATCATCGTCATCTAAATATTCAGAAATCGTACCTGCTTTTACGGCATTTTGATAGGATTTCAGGACATCAATTTGACCTGTCAATGCTAAGCAAGCCAAATGCCAGACTATATCTATATTGTAGCTATATTTTTGGAAAAGTGTTTTGCTTTCAATCGATGCTTGTAAATCTTGGGCGCGTGCCCATTGTATCACCCGCTCAGCTATTTTTGTCAACTCTTGCTCATTTAATGTCTCTAGACAAATATTAATCTCTTTACCAGAACCGCTAAAAATCCCTCCTCCAAGCGTATTAAAAGAATTATAAATATTTGTAGGTGAGACGCACTCATATTCTCCATTATAGTGAATATATTTGCAAGCTACAGAAATCTCTTCATTAGATATTTCAGCTTCAAGACGAACATTGTAACTATCATGAAGACGTATAAAGCCAAAATCAAACTGAATAAAGCGGTCTGGCAAAGAGAGCCACATCTTTCCAGGTTCTGTGGCAAACCAACCGTGGGTTTTAAGAATACCAGTTGCTGCTGTGAGACTCATCAACCGTTGTTTAGGTCGTTTCTGAGCAAGAATATCATCTAACTCACCATTTTTATAAGCCTCAGCAAAAAAGATAACGCGCTTAACCTGCGTTATCTTTTCATAATCAGAAAACTCTGGTGTATATAATTGAGGTGTAGGTTTGTAATTTCTTAAAGCTTCGGTATCGCCGAGTAGAGCCTTTGCAACGAGAGAATGATTAGCAGCTTTTTCACGTAATTTTTTCTCAATATCTTGTGCGTGCGCCCAAACTAACACTTTATTTAAAGCTACCTTAACGTGGTTTTCAAAAAATTCTAGTGCTGTAACTCCAAAATTCTCTTCTGAAGAAATCAGCATATCCTCATATTGGTATCGCGATTTCTTACCGTTAGCGTATTCCCAGCCAAGACAATAGGCGGCAGTGGTAAGACTGACAGAAACCCATAATCTTCCACTATCCCGTCCATAATCTATGACACCATAATGAATACGCACTATGCGATCGGGGAGATGATAATAAGCAAACATATCACCCATTTCATCGCGATGGGGCTCCCAGCCAAGTCTTTTTAAAATCTCTGTTGCATCTTTGGTTTGCATCGTCATTACCCTGCGTGCTCTTTAATTCTTTTACAGAGAAATTCATAAAAATTACTTGCGTAATACTGGGGATCGCTAGGTAGAAACTTAAGATAGAGCGGACACTCTCCATCCTGAAACTGAGTATAATCAAAGTAAAAGGTTTCACCAAAATCTGTTCTATTGACAACAAGCTGCTGTGGTTTTGCTAAACCATTTTTTATATCTGTTAAGTGATAATAAACAATATCACCAGCAGGATTATCTTCAAAACTTGCGTTATAAATGCTAAATATTTCATAACCTCCAATTTCTCCTCCTCCATAATTTTTTAAAAAACTTTTGTAGGACGAGGTGAGTTGTAAACCAAGAGTTCTCTCAGCCTTTTCAATCAATATATCATCAGGCGCATCCTCTGCAGTGCCAAAATTGATAATCTCATCATCATATTTATTCACTTTATCAATTAATACTACAACATCATCTAAGGTATAGGTTTTCATAGATGATCCCCCTTAAAAATATTAACGATGCCTGCATTCTTGAAAATAAAAAATAGTGGTTTAACATTGCAATTCGGAAGTAAAACCACCATACAAAGAAATTTACTTCAAGTTATCTGTAATCCTTTTACAGAGAAATTCATAAAAATTACTTGCGTAATACTGGGGATCGCTAGGTGGAAACTTAAGATAGAGCGGACATTCACCATCCTGAAACTGAGAGTAATCAAAATAAAATGTCTCACCAAAATCAGTTCTACTCACAACAAGCTGCTGTGGTTTTGCTAAACCATTTTCTACATCCGTTATATGATAATAAACAATATCATCACTACGAGCAATTTCAAAATTTGTATTATAAACACTTAATATTTCCTCACCACAGATCTCCGCTCTTCCATAGTTTTTTAAAAAACTTTTGTAGGAGGTTGTGAATTGCAATTTAAGAATCCCCTCTGCTTTTTCAATTAGTACATCATCAACTGCTTCATCTGTAGTGCCAAAATCGATACTATCGCTATATTTATCAACTAGTACTGCAACATCAGCTAAGGTATAGGTTTTCACAAATCTTCCCCTGCGTGCTCTTTAATTCTTTTACAGAGAAATTCATAAAAATTACTTGCATAATAATGTGACGCTCC
>NZ_JBHIRW010000071.1:0-3952 GCF_042197445.1 Bartonella sp. AA1HLJMS
GGATAATTCTGAAAAGATCGGTGGATTTCATACGCTATGTGCGGATGTTGGTGAGATCGAAGGTCATCTCTTATCGGGTTACCAAGCCGGGGATGTTTTGCCCAATTCTGTTTGGTGTTTAAATCACTGTCCGAGGAGTGATCCAGAGGGAATGGTTTACGATCCGTGGAAGAATATTTGGGTTGATATTTATCTTCAATCAGGGACAGATGCAAATGCAAAGTTGGCATATGGTGTTCCGATTACGATCAATCGTAGCTATGCGGATCATGCATTTGATTTTTGGTCTGTTAATAAGAGATTTTTGACGAGTGATGAGTTTTCGCCATGCATGTATGGAAGTAATCAAGCAACCAGTATTGTCGGCAATCAAGCGCCTTCTCTTAAGACGTCTGGAGGACACGTTGATACAAACAATAGACGGATGATTTCGCATATCGGTTGTGAGGATGGTTGCGGTTATGTTTGGCAATATTTATCTGGTTGTTATCCAGTGACTAAATGGCATACAGGGGAGCAAGGAAGCAGTTTACGTGTAGACATAAATGTTATGTTGGAAGGAGGCGATTGGACTGGTGGCTCTAACAATGATCATCTTGTACGGAATTTTGCGCATTCTCGTTATGTAGAAGATGAAAAAATAGGCGCCCGTGGATGTAGCGAGCCACTTTATTATAATTAACGCGAGATTGATTAGAACATCATTTTATCCAGCCCCACTTTTGTGGGGCTTTTTTTATGGAGCGTCAGATGAGAAAGATATCGAAAGAAGGATAGGCACTTTATCTTGAAGTTTTAAAATCAAAGCTTTTTCTACTAAACTCATGATGTCAACCAGAGCAGTACAATCTTATCACTCATATTTTCATGTCTAGAAAATTGAGATAATGCCATCCATAAATCGCATAAGAAGTTAGAATCTACCTTCATTGCACACCTCCGTGGACTTGTTCTCTCAAACATGCCGCCAATCTTTTAGGTGTGATTTTTGTTGAAGGCAGCACCTTTTCTGTTCCATCCGATTTTTGAATGGTGATGGCAGAACAGTCCATGAATCCTTTGTTGATTTTATCCTGATTAAGGTAACAATGGACCACGTCGATACACCCAATCATTTTTACGTAAGTAATCTATTAAATCCTTTGGTCTTATCTCCAACATCTTCGCGGCTTCAATCAAACCAAACAAACCATCAGAGCGTTTTAAGCCTTCTAAAGCTTTTGGTGCTAATTCTGAAATAACATGGTTTTTCTGCTTAATTTGATTTTGTAGATGATTTAAGGCGCCAAGTAATACCTCGGGTTTGGAGTAATCAATTTGTGGAATAGCTACTTGTCTTTCCAACTCTTTCCAACGGTCAATTATCTTTGCTCGTAAGGCAGTGCTGTAACTAGAAACAAGAATTAAGCATTCACGCTTTGGCAGGTTATAACAAGGGCGGCTTTCACTTTTGTTATCAAGGTAGTGCCCACCAAAATCAACCTCCTCAAATTTGAGGGCGTTAAGTTCTTCAAGCGTTTTCTTGATGTCACGCATAATATTGTCATGCCTTTTGCCACATAATTCAGTAATTTTAATAATGGTATTCATAAAGAATTCTTAGATGTTAGACGTTCCTTAATGACATTCTAAAAGAGTGCTGGGCACTAAGAAACACGGCATCTAGTCCGTCGTTACGCCTTTCCCCGAAGGGGGTATATGGCATAGCCACACCTGACAAAGCTATTAGCATACAATGAGTTAAAGCTTTTAAATTGCGGAAGATTAGTTATTTCGGCAACTAATCCGCTAGTTGTTTTAAGGTGTTTTCTAGGCACCTGATTCGAAAATACCTATTACTATAGAATTGTCCAGCAACAAAAATTACTTTTTGCTAAGAAAACGTTTCACATACTGTACAGTGTACATATTGAAATTGTTATTTATCAATGAGTTAAGTGTACAATGTACAGTCAAATTAAAAATTCTGTCGCTAGCGATAGTTCGCTCTAGCTTGACCCGCAACAAAGCCAACCCGCTGGGAAGTGCCTTTTACATTGATTTTATTAACTTTTTTATGGAAAAACAAAGCATAAGTGATAATCTGTTTTTAAAATTGCAATCAAAGTGTGTAATGCATAAACTCATAAGGATATGGAATATATAGATAAAGTTTAAGAACATAATCTAGCCTTTCTTATTAGCAGCCAGCGTATTCATGATGAGCAAGTTGGTACTGTATATTGGCAATTAATCTCTCATTGGCTTTTTTTACAATAGCACTTGTAATCTCTGGCTTTGACATCACCCTAGCAATTGAGGGTTCCTCTTGTTTTGCAATGGGGAATTGATCTCCATCCGCTCTTTGAAACACATTCCCTCCCATTTTCAATTCAACACGCTTTGGAAAACTCCCATCCTTGATAAAACCATGGGGTAAGATTTCTTTCTTTCCAAACAGTTGTGTAAGTCACGCCGCGTTTTGTTCTTTTGCTTTAAAAAATTTAAGAAGTATCGGTGTTCCAGAACCAATGATATCTGTCTCAAGAAACCTTGCTGTCGCCTTTTCTTTAATATAAATACCTTGCTTAACATGCTTTGATTGGGCAGATGTAACATCGGCAATTTGCTTTTCAGTAAAGCGTTCGACTGTTTTGCTGCGGTGTTTAGAGCATTACGCACAGCCCAATTAAGGCGTGGTGCTTGAAGACTGGTGAAGGTATCCTTCACCTGTTGAAGATACCATTTTGGGTAGATGATTAACTTCAACGTCTAAGCCTTTTTAAGAGTAGGTGTTGATGATTGAGAGACCTTAGATGCTTTTGGTTTTTCGAGTAAGGTTTCTTCAGTCATTGGTTCAGATGATGTTTGCGCTACTTCTTGTTCTATTTGCTTAATTTGTTCAACTGTCTTTTCAGGTTTTGCTGTTGTTTTGACTCCAATAAAAGGTTTTACAGCATTGGCGCGCTTGAGACGTGCGTAGACTTGATTGGAAACTTCAACAAATGGATTATTGGGTGTTGATGGTTCAAAGCGAACAGTGCTTTTATTGTCGCCAACAACACACATTGGCTTAGTGATGACAGCTTTCATCATTGCTCCTTTTGAGTCATAATTAATGACATAATTAGTCAATTATTGATTTTTATTCTGTGAAAAATTGATTAGCTGATTGTCAGCAGAAAAAATCATGATCTTATGCTTTTTTACTTTTTACCTAAAGTTGGTGTTTTTAAACATTAAAAAGTGTAGAAAAAATTCAAGTAAGAAATGTTGATACCCTTGCTAAGACTTCGCCCATTACGCGCTACTATATCTAAAGTATGGCGGTTGGTCGCAGCGTATCACGCCTGTTGTATGCAGCCCTGTTCCCACCAATGAAATAGCAAAATCTGCTGTTCTAGCAAAATTTTCTCCACTCGTAATGGGCAAAACAATGGGTGTTTTTGTTAAACGATTAAACGCCTCCGGTGACACAATCAGTACAGGACGCGTTCCTTTTTCTCATAGACAGAGGTTGGGTCAAGCGATACAAACCAAATTTTACCCCGCTTCATTACAAGAGCTCTCTGCCAATAAGCTTAGCATCAAACCACTCTACATCTTTATCCGCAAAATCGTCTGAAGGATTACATTGGGCTAACAATTCTTCAAGAGTGTAATTTTGCGATATTTGTGGTTTCTCAACCAATTGTCCATTATCAATAGCCAAACCCACTTGCATATTTTCAGTAAAATGAAGAACATCAAACAATGCAGGCGGTATAGAGATCATAACGGATCCTCCAACTTTACGTAATTTTGTTGTGCATAAAATGCCCTCTCTAATATTATACAAAAATATAACATAAAGCCCATGATTTAATAGCTTTTTATGCTTTTGTGTAAATGTTTAAGAAGCGCATTTAGAGCAATACGCAATATACTCTGAATAAAGTCAATATTTTTTATCTCTCTGTTGATCTCGTCTATA
>NZ_JBHIRW010000072.1:0-3938 GCF_042197445.1 Bartonella sp. AA1HLJMS
GATAACAGCATGATCATAAACTACCGCCTTGCTATGAATACGAGCATTTCCTGATAATTTTGCATTGCCATAAACCCGCGCCTGATGATAAACCCAAGCATTATAAGAAAGATGCGCATTGTCATAAACATGAGCATTTGCATAAACGCGGGCACGATTACAGACATGGGCATTGCCATAAACACTACCCATTATAATAGCATTATTAAAAACCTTGGCATTTTCATAAATATGGGCAGGATTTAAAACAAGAGCATTATCATAGATCCAGCAATTGCCATCATGAGAGAGGTTACTTTCATTTTCAATAAAACCACCCAAGGCACCAGCCTTAACATCGTCAAAATCCCTTAATGCTTGGATGCGATAAAGAGTTTGATTATTAAATACACGTGTCTCATTTGTGAGTGCAAACTTTTTTTGCATAGCACAATTCCTTTATAAATAGATTTGAATTTTAGAATGAAATGTTTAAAGAGGGGCGCCCCCGCCGCGCCCGCGCGTCATTTACACAGTTGTAAAAACAATATCACCAGTGATAACGGGTTCTTTATAATTGCCACCAATTTTGGTATCACCACCAATCTCAGTATAGCCAATTACCTTGGCATTGCCATAGACATGAGCATCACCATGGACCTTGCCATAAATTTTTGCATTGTCATAAATGCGAGCATCATCATAAACCTCGGCATTATCAGAAATTAAAGCATTATTGGAAACCCAAGCGCCACCATAAACCTTGCCATAAACCTTGGCATTGTCATAAACGCAGCCCCTATCATAAACATGGGCATAACCAGTCACTATAGCATTCCCATAAACCTTGGCTTCTCTATTGACCATAGCAGCGCCACAAACATGGGCATTATCGCAAACCCTAGCATTATCAAAAACTATAGCATTTTCATAAACATGGGCATTATCATAAACCTGAGAGGTTCCTAAAACACGCGCTTTATCATAAACCTCAGCATTGCCATAAATTCGAGTTTTATCAAGAAATTTGCCATAAATAGTGTCATAAATTTTTGCATTTCCATACACTTTAGCATGTCCAAAAATATCACCATAAATCAATGCGTTCTCATAGACTTGCGCATTGCCATAAACCTCAGCTCTAATATGCACGCTAGCATTGCCATAGACCCTTGCATTTTCATAAATTTTTGCAGATCCAGTAATTTTTGCATTATCCGAAACATGGGCATTATCGTAAATACGAGCATCACCATAAACCATGGCATTGCCACCGACCCAACAATCACCATTATGAGCTAAATTTGCAACCTTATGTATAAAGCCGCCTAAATCACCAGCTTTTATATTAGCAAAATCCCTTAAAGCCCGAATGCGATAAAGAGTATAATCACCAACCTCTATTGTCTCACCTGTAAATTCGTATTTTTTTGCAGGCTCTTGTTGATTAGCAAGCGCGGTTTCATTTGAAATATTAGAGATAACGGGGGTGTTTTTTACTGTATTTTTCATAATTAAAACCTATCTGTTTAAAAGTTTTCAATTGACACCCTATAAGGGTATCGGGTGTTGAAAACACGGCAGATAGTCCGTTGCTATGCTTTTCCCTCGCGAAGGGTATTGTATAGCATAGCTACACCCGACAAAATCATCATATATGCTAATTAGAGCATAAAAGATAGTCAGTTTTAATAGGATTAGGTTTATCGCAACCTCTTCGCTATCTGTTTAGTGTTTTCATCACTTGAGTATTTATATAACAAAATACGTATTTATTGTCAAACAATATTTTATCTTTTTTGATATTTTTTCTTATTTTTTAAATACGTTGTGTGTTGATAATGTCTTATGCCTATTAATTGCTTCTTTTATATTTATGTGCTTTTAAAGCTATATTATTTGCTTTCTTAAACGATTGCGTTATTTTCTGAATCTATACATTATAATATTTAGAAACGCTCTCATAGCGCGTATTTTTATCTTTATAACCTATCAATTTTTTTACTAAATGAATTTTAATTTTTTTGTGAATTTTGTTTATAAGGGGCTCTAATTTAAACAACCTTAATAGGCAATGTGCTCTTTATAACCAACGCGTTCATTTGCATATGAGTATTCAAGTTTACTGTTTTCACGTATTCTCTATAGCTGTTATGTTCTTTATAGCCATGGCATCATTTTTCATTTTCATAAGAGAAACGATAAATAGGATAATTGTGATTTATTGCCTGTTATAAAATATCTAAAGAGAGAATGATCATTATAGAGATCAGCAAAATCCCTTTTAATAGACCGTGTCAGTGTTGTCAGTTCTTTTTAAAGCTTATATTATTTTTTTAAATGATAAAAAAACTAAAACATTATATTTCAAGAGGTTAATGTTTTTAAGACATAATTCATATCAAGAGTACAATCTTTAAAGATAACCAATGATGTGAATTGATTAAAACTTGTCAGTTATGTGTCAGTAAATTGAACTGACAAAAGTGATCATTTTAGTGAGTCATTAAAACGTGTCTTATGAAAAGCGTATGAAAGTAAAAACTGATTACGTTATCAAAATCCTTTTTATGAATTTTATCAGTTCATTTGAATAGATAAACTTATGATTTAGAGAATGATTAAAACGTGCTTTATGAAAAGCATATGATCCTTTAAAGCCTTTCAAAAGATAGTTTGTAACTCATAAGAAATGCTATCAAGATCCTTATGGTTGTTAGTTTTGAAGATTTTGAGTATTTTGAGAGTTCCTTTTACCCCCCTTTATATATTTTTTTTCAATCGAAAAATAAAAGTCATTATATTTCAATATGTTAATGTTTTAAATAAACAACCCATATTACACACAACACGTAAATACAATCTATAATATATATAAAAAGGGGTTTTGAAGGTATTTTGAGGGTTTGAGAAGCCTTCAAAACCTATAAGTAATATAAGAAAATGAATATACATAACCCTCTTTAAACAAAGCTATCATTTTAGATTACGGTATAATCTTTTAAAGGCAATGTAAAAAAATCTAATTATGTAGAGAAAAGTTAGAGTATTTTTAACTTTTCATATAATTATTCTTTGAAAAGGTCAGAGTGCGTTCCTGTACGAATAAGATGTAATTTATCTCCTTCTATTCTATAAATAAGCAGCCAATCTGGTTCGATATGAATATCATGATATCCTACCCAATCGCCTTTTAGTGGATGATCACAGTAATGTCTTGGTAATGGCTTTTCTTCAATTAGAAGACTCAATAGTGTACGCAGCTTATTCATATTTTTACCGCGTTTTTCCGCTTTGCGCACGTCACGTTTAAATTGTCTTGAGCGGACGGGTATCAGCATATTAAATGCCTAAATCCTTAAAAAGGGCATCAGCGTTTTTAAATGTCTTACCTTTACCTTCATCTAATTCCTTTATAGCTTTACGTGTGACACTATTAGGTACTTTAAGATCAAAAGGCAAACAACCTTCTTCAGCGACACGCAAAAATGTTATGCGGATAAGGTCTGATGCACTTAATCCCATACGTTCTAAATTAATCATCGCTTGTTTTTTCATTTTAGCAGGAATGCGAGCGCGAACAACAGAATCGGTTTTCATGATTGGTACCTCCATTTATAACCTTTATTACAATGTAGCTACATTGTGGCCTCAAATCAACTTTTTAGAATTCAAAACCCTTTGGACAGCAGGTATGGGAAAAAAACTCCACGAAAAGAATCCTTGATTTGCAATAATTAAGAGGAATGTTGCTAAATCCTATTCTCTTAACTTTATTTTGTTATCCGTCATAGTAAAGAAGATTTTATGTAAGCAACAGATTATGGTTATAAGCTCTATACCCCTTATGCGTTTATCATACCCATTATGTGAGCATGCTTTTAAGTTATTCAGTTTCTCTTATTTCTAATTTTGGTAAGTTCTTAACGATTTTCATGGTTTCTAAACTTACGGTAATA
>NZ_JBHIRW010000073.1:0-3893 GCF_042197445.1 Bartonella sp. AA1HLJMS
AAGCGCGTTGCTTATCATTTCTGGGAACATCACCCCTATGATGATGTCCCTGCAAATATGGCATTTGAGAGCCAAGAGCGCGTGCGTGTCCCTGCTGAAATGGTCATTCATATCAAAGAGCGCCGTATTGCCGGACAATTGCGCGGTTCTCCAAAAATAACGCGCGCTATGACAAAGATCTTTCAACTCGAATCCTATGACGACGCAGAACTCGATAGAAAAAGGACGGCGGCTCTTTTCGCGGCGTTTGTCAAGGACAATTCACCAAACGTCGAAAAATTATCCGATAATCGTGATAAAAACAACGTTGAAGAAGAATACAAAGCACCTGTCATTGCGCCCGGTGCATCTCTTTATTTAGGAGAGAATAAAGAAGTTACATTCTCAAATCCTGTTGAGGTTGGTGGCTCTTATGAGGCTTTTCAATTTCGCAATATCTTGAAAATTTGTGCAGCACTTAATATGCCTTATGCCGTTGTGACTGGAGACGTTACGCGGGGGAATTTTTCTAATGTGCGTACCTCTATCATTCAGTTTAGACGGCACGTCAAACAATGGCGTGAACATATTATTGCCTTTCAGTTTAACCGCATTGTTTGGGAGCGTTTTGTTGAAATGGCAGTGCTTGTCAAATGTGTCAATTTGCCAGGGTGGGAAGAAAATTCCTTGCCATGGCTTCAATGTGAAAGCTTTGCACCCCCGCTTGAAATGATTGATCCAAACAAGGATATCTCAGCGGAAAAAGAAGAAATCCGTGCAGGCTTGAAAACACGACGCATGGCACTTGCCGAGCGTGGCTTTGATA
The DNA here is from genome assembly GCF_042197445.1 of Bartonella sp. AA1HLJMS. Taxonomy (NCBI): domain Bacteria; kingdom Pseudomonadati; phylum Pseudomonadota; class Alphaproteobacteria; order Hyphomicrobiales; family Bartonellaceae; genus Bartonella; species Bartonella sp. AA1HLJMS. Next base: position 806 of record NZ_JBHIRW010000073.1, read on the forward strand.
TCGACAGCATTCATGCCGAACTGCAAGAAGAGCACACAGACGCTCGTGCGCGCGGCTTATCTTTTGACACGGATATGGCAGCGCCTTCTGGTGAAAATCAAGTGATTGATACCGCAGATTCAGACCCTTCTGAGACTTATGAAAGTAACCAAGGCAGTGAGGCACATAAAAATGGTGAATAATCTCGACATGCCGTTTTTGGCATCACGGCTTTTTGGGGTTCCTCATATGCTTGCCTCGACAAAGCTTGATATCATTTTGAATGCTCTTGCACCACGCCTTTTTGAGGGAGAAAAGTTTCCCATTGAAGCTTATTCGCAAGAGAATACAGAAGCTTTAAGACCCCCTGAAACTTATGTAGTACAAAACAATGTTGCTATCCTACCAGTTCATGGCACGCTTGTGCGCCGTGGTGCATGGCTTGGGGCTTTATCGGGGCTAACCTCTTATGAAGGTTTAAGCGCTTCTTTTCGTGAAGCCATTGCACAACCTGATGTTCGCGCTGTTTTATTTGATATTGACAGCGGCGGTGGAGAAGCCGGTGGTGTGTTTGATTTGGTTGAAGAGTTTCAAACACTCTCAAAACAATACAATAAACCCATTTGGGCACATGCCAATGAGTTTGCCTGTTCTGCAGCTTATGCCATTGCTTGTGCGGCTTCTCAAATATGGGTTGCTCGCACAGGGGTTGTGGGCTCGATTGGGGTTGTTTGTGCCCATCTTGACCAATCCCGTGCAGATGAAAAACACGGGCATAAATGGACCTTTGTCTTTGAAGGTGATCACAAAACCCATGGCAACCCTCATGAACCCTTGAGCGATACAGCACAGATAAAAATGCAAGCCGATTGCGCCCTGCTCTACGAGATGTTTGTCGATTTGGTGGCGCAAAACAGACGCTTAAATGCTGCTGCAATTCGTGACACAAAAGCAGAAACTTTTATAGGCACCCAAGCGATCACGCTTGGATTAGCAGATGCGCAGGGCACTCTTGCGCAAGCGTTGGAAGCTTTAACGGATTCCATATCACAAAACCCAACATCAACAGAAAAAGAAGGACAAAACACATGGCACGCACACAATACCGCGCTGAAGAAGAGGATGACGAAAAGATTGTCGACATCATCAATGACGAGGAAGAGGACGAAGACGATAGTGACATCGACAAAAACGCCGAAGACTTCGACGATGAAGAAGAAAACGAAGATGAAGATGAAGACAATGAGAACAAGCAGGAAAACATAAAAGCTGCTCTTGAAAAAGAAAGAAAGCGCGCAAAAGCACTAACAACCCTTGAAAGGCAAGCAAAGCACTTAGGCGTTTCTTTTGACGCAGCAAAAGCTATTCAAAACGGTATGAGTGTCGAGAAAGCACGCCAGTGTGTGTTGACGGCTGCTAGCTCTCAAAGCGCGTCTTTAAAAGTCTCGCCTTATACCCCTCATAGTGATGGGACGAGCAAGGCAAAGATTTATGCAAAATGGGAAGCAGCTTGGAGGGCAGTGAAATGACGAATATTATTTATGACGACGTACGCAATGGCGCTTATCTTGGACCCTACGACCCCGATATGTCAAATGAAGAAGTGCTGTTTGCATCAGGAGCATTCATTGAAGCTGGAACTGTCATGGGAAAGATAACCGCAACGGAACACTATGTCCCCCTTAATCCAGCAGCAGCAGATGGCAGTCAAACACCGGCAGGGATTTCTTTTGCCACTATTGACGCAACAGAAGCAGATCAACGTGCCGTAATTACAGCACGCTTATGCACTGTAAAAGCTTCTGAACTGCTATGGCCAGATGCCATCACGGATGAGCAAAAGAAAGCAGCCATTCAGTCTTTAGAAGACCATAACAACATTCTATTGCGATAGGAGAATGCACACATGGACATGAATTTTTTTAAACATGATGCTTTCTCAAGCATCACAATGATGAAAGCCATCGAAAACTATGAGTTTCAACCTGGTCTTGTAAGTTCTCTTAATCTTTTTGAAGAAGTTGAAACCAGTACCACGGTGGTTGGTATTGAACGGCGTGATAATACATTTTCGCTTATTCAAACCAGTGAACGTGGCGCACCTTTGGCAGAAGGTGATAGAGAGGGTCGTAATCTTCGGTTTTTCAAAACAACACGGATTGCCAAAAGTGATACCGTGAAATCAGAAGAAATCCAAAACCGTCGTGAATTTGGGACAGAAGATCAGTTAGAGACAGCAATGAAATATATTGCCAGAAAACAAAAGAAACTGATTTCTGAAATAGAATTGACATGGGAAAATATGCAACTTGGCGCTGTTCAAGGGGTGGTTCTTGATGCCGATGGCTCTGTTATTGTCGATTGGTACAAAGAATGGGAAATCGCACCACCAAAGCCGATTGATTTTAAATTAAATAATGAGACAACCAATGTTGCGGACCATGTTGATCAAGTCATTATGAGGATGATTGAAGCTTCAAAGGGAGCGTTTTCTGATCGTTCACGCATTATTGGGCTTTGTGGAAATGAATTTTTCTCCAAGTTGAAAAACCATAGAACAATTCGTGAGACCTATTTAAACACAGCCTTAGCACAGACACTCAATAGCGCCGGAGGTGTTGCAACACCAAGTTCGATTGGCTCAGGGAGCTTTGGCAGTTTTGACTTTGCGGGTGTGACTTTCATTAATTACCGGAGTATTCACAACTATAATGTGAGTGCGAAGGCTGGAACAAAGCGCGCTATAGGCATTAAGCCGGATGAATGCCAATTCTTTCCTGTTGATGCGCCTGGTGTCTTCCAAAAAACCTTTGCTCCTGGTGAAAGCTTGGATTTTGCCAACACGGTTGGAAGACCTCTCTACACGATGCTTATCGTCGACCACGACCGTAATGCATGGGTAAAACCGGAGGTCTATAGCTATCCGCTTTACATCTGTACACGCCCTGAAATGCTGTTTAAAGCAGTGATTGGAGCGAAATAACATGCGGTGGAACGGGCTGCTAAACCAAATGGTTAAAGATGTGCGCAACACTTTTGGGCAGCCCATCATCTACACGCGAAAGGACAACCAGCAATCTTTTCGTATCACAGCGATTTACGGCATTAA
>NZ_JBHIRW010000074.1:0-3856 GCF_042197445.1 Bartonella sp. AA1HLJMS
GGGCGTGCTGTCCCTAAAATGCCATGCACATCTTGGTTGGAAGGAGACCAAAAAACACCGCCCCTTTGCTTGTCCCGCTTGATAAACATGGCTGCTGCAAAAGGACTTGCCGGTTTTATACTCACACCTCCATCAGAATTTGCCACCCGTACAAAGGGATCAATCAAATAACAAAAGCGTGAGGAAAAATCTGCACGATAGGCAAGGCTTTCTTGCGTGTTTTTACCCCCCGTATCAAAAACCGCAATCGCTTGTAGCTTTTCTGCAACCTGTTCTAAAGCGTCTGCCACAGGGTTTTTGCCATTGTCAATCCGCCCTGCACTATAAGCCGGTGCTAAGAGAATTCCAGGTTCCACACCCAAATGCCCTCTAGCATGCGCTAAAGCATGCACACCGGTCAAGTGAGTATTGGATCCCACCATTTCGGTTTGTGTCTCAGCAATGGTTGATTTTTCTTCTACCCGCACAAGGATAATTTGTGCCTCAATCCCCTGTGCGCACACAGCATTAATAACATCAAGAGCTGTGCCTCTTGTTCCAAGCTTTTGGATTTTTTCTGTCTCATGGGTGAAGACCAACACAGGCTCATTAAGGGGAAAAACTTGGTTGTCAGCATCAGGGGCTGTAACAACCGCCCCAATGGCGGTCTGATCAAATGTTGCTAAAGGACGGGAATCCTCACCAGCCTCTACAATGCGTATCCCATGATTAAATTCTGTTGCCATCTTGCTCTCCAAATCAATGAAGAGACTATAACAACCATCATCATGCTCCATAAGACTGACACTGTCAGTCAAAAAGCTCTTTAAAGGGCTTTGAAAGAGCAATAAAAGGACTTAAAAACATATAAGCCTGCTCATACAAAAGCTATCCATTTGACTTGCGCTATTTTTGGTTTTGTATTTAATCTTTCCATAATCTTATGAGGACAGCGCCATCAGCTCCAGCGCCGCTTGGAGAGGAATCTCCATGAGAGCCAGCACCACCACCACCAAAACCACGCCCTGCTTTTCCCGAACTATAGGAACCTTTGCCGACTCCTCCAGAGCCACCACGTGATGTATCACCTCCAGCATCGCCTCCATTACCGCTTGTTTTACTCGTAATTCCATTCGTTCCAGCATAACCATTTCCGCCTTTGGCAATTCCTGGATGTTCATCCGTTGCTAAACCAAAGTTTCCACCTGTTCCTCCAGCACCGCCATCGCCTGAATAGTAGGTAGTCGTACCACCACCAAATCCCGTGTGAGATTGATAGGCAGAAGCACCCCCACCACCATGTCCTCCTGTCGCCGTAATAAAATTCTTTCCAACAGCTGTTGTTCCTCCAGAATTTCCTGTCGCACTGCGTGATGCAACAGAAGCGCCTCCTTTACCAATGATGATATCCTGGTGACCGTTTAAACTGGCTTTATAGCCATACCAGACTGAACAACCGCCACCGCCGCCACCTCCTCCTAATCTTGGCGTATCCGCTCCGCCACCACTACCGCCACCGCCCCATGCTTGGATCTCAACTTTAGTTTTATCCGTTACCCAATCAGGCCATTGAATTTTCCCATCCTGTGTATAGAGCAATTCAGCATCAGCAAGCGCAGACCAATTAATGAGTTTATCAACTAAGCCTTGTTTAATTTTTTTAATTTCTTGCTTGAGAATATCTATGTCTGATTTCGTATAAACAAGATCTCCATCGACCCTCAAAGGTCCTTTCAAGGTGCTTCCGTTAGTGTTTAAATTGGTAACCACTTCACCATTATGGATAAGGTTAAACGACGAATTACCCAACAGTTCTAAGCCACCACTCATAGTGACTTTGCTGGTAAATTTATTATAATTTTGCCATTCATTTGGGCTGGCTAAGCGACCATAGCTTGTGAGATCTTCATTGATCTTGGCTCTAAAATCATCAAGCCCCACGATATCTTCGGTTTTATGTTGATGTGCGCCTAACAGTGAGACAGCACTCCCAAAGGTGAAGTTATTGTTGCTTGATTTATAGAGAACATAATTGTTGGCAGCATCGTGTGCACCCTCGATATCGCTTAAATCAGCAAATGAGAAAGTTTTATCCGCTGCCATTTTGCCATTGAGAGCGCTTTCTAGATTTGTGATTTCGCTTATGGTATGCGTGTGTTTTGAAGGCGCTTTTTCGTCTACCTTGTCCTCAACATCGGCTATTGCCTGATCAATTTTTGTCAAGTTTTCGCGCAAGATTGGGAATTCAGAACTGATAAAACGCCCCTCTTTAGGCAATTCCATGTCGAGTTTTTTGGTTTTTGTCATCTCTGTTCTCCCATCACAATATGCCAGCGCCAAAATCACACACCATGGACCGCGCTGCTGGTCCACCGGTAAGGGTCAATTTCAAACGTGCTTGTTTGGCTGTTTTATCGCTGCTCACAAATTTGCGCTCTGTCCAAAGGGGCTCGGATAACTGCTCTGTTTCCTCTAATGTGAGAGGGGTGAAAGCACCATCATCCAGTTGCATCTCGAGTGTAAAGGTTGCACCGCCCGGTAAAAAGGTTTTGATATAACTGGTCAACCTTGCCTTTTCTCCAAAGGTAAAAGCACGGGTGACATAAGTGGCCGTTTTATGGATCTTGCCTGCAATCAATTGAACAGGAGCAAACAAAACAGGTGAGAGCTTCTCTGTCCCTTTGAGAATAGCGCGAAGCTTTACCTTTTCACTGATATATTCGGTAAGGCTTAGCAATTGAAAGGGAAGCAGTTGATAAATTGTGCCATTGTTTCGTTCAATTTCAAAGATGACAGAACAATCGCTTGAAGGCAATTCAATGGCTGCGCGTATTTGTAAATCAGAGCAGTCCACAAGATCAAAAGTGCCAAGATCAATGGTTTTTTCTGTTTGTGTGTAGCGTGCCGCCAGCACTCGAAAGGCTAAAGCCTCATCTTGATGAGCAGTCCAGCTCCTAGCATTGACAGAAGAAAAGCGTGGACCGGTCACGTAAGGGTGACTTGAGACAAATCTTTGGTGTTCTGCATCAAAATCTCCAAGCTTTGCTAGTGAAACGGCATGATCAGCATCATCGGTTTTAATGACAAAAGCAGTGAGACGGTCATTAGGGACTAACAAAGGGACATCATAGCGTGCCTCTGCCCAACCTAGCTTTGCGCCCTTCATAGAATAAAAGCTTTGTGCTTGAATATCGGCGGTCGGATAACCGTTTTCTGTAGTGACCAAATCAATCACCAGATCATGGTTCTGATTGCCGATTTTGCAAAGATGAAAGTCAATTCCAGTGATTTGCCGTGTTTCATCGGGGGTAAAGACTTGCGCTTGTGGGTCAAATTGCGTCCAGATCTTCACTGTTGTGGTGCGCCGCATCACTTTCACATCAATCACGCCTTGACCTGTAAAAAGCCCCGTTGCAATGGTTCCACCTTTTCCCCTTGCCACAACGTTTTTTGTGCCAGCCGTAATATTTTGTGGAATCGTGAAAGCGCCCTCAAGGGTGCCCTTGCTATCGGCAATAAGGAGACTCTTTGGTAAAACATTCACACCATCAAAGGTAAGACTTTCCAAGATTTCGCTACTGCCAAAACCTTCAATTTTAAAGTGAAGGGTAATTTGTCTTAAAAAGTCGATTTGTTCTTGGTGTGTGTTGATGAAATTATCGCTTACTTCTGTTCTACGTATGGTACTGCCGCGATGTTTTCCCATAATGATTTGATTGGTGATACCCGAGAGCCAATCGGTGCGTTGTTCATGCCAAAAGTCTGTTGCGGGTTCAAGGGTTACTGTACCAGGCAGGGGTGCAAAATTTTGATAAGGATTGATTTTTTCGCAAGCCGTTGTCAACTCTTGCGCAATGATCACTTCATTTGTCCAGTC
>NZ_JBHIRW010000075.1:0-3851 GCF_042197445.1 Bartonella sp. AA1HLJMS
GCTTTTCCAAACCTTATTGGAAAGCCGACCAATCTGCGCCAGATAGAGCAAGGGCTTGATCAAATCAATCGGCTTTTCTCACGCCAAGCTACTATTAATCTTGGTGCTGGTGGCAATTCGGGTGGTTCGATACTCGATGTTCATATTGAAAAACAGAAACCTTGGCTTATTACGCTTTCCAGCGATAATCTTGGCGCTAAAGCAACAGGGCTTTATCAAACGCGCTTGAGCCTTTCTTTTGATGATCTGTTGGGGATCAATGATCAATGGTCGTTGAGCTATCAGCGTTCTATGGATGGTAGTCCGTATCATTTTTCTCACAAGCGCCCCAATAGTGATACTCTAACGGGATCCTTTTCTCTTCCCTATGGCACTTGGACAACAGGTTTTGATGGGACGTGGAGCCAATATCATTCGAGTGTTAAGGGAATATTTTCCGATATTATGACTGCGGGCAAGTCTTTATCGCTTACACCGTGGATTTCACGGGTTATCGACCGTGATCAAGAGGGAAAGACCTGGCTTACAGGACGGTTGACATGGAAATATTCTGATAATTTTATTATGGGCAGTCGGGTTGATGTTTCCAGCCGTAAATTGGCTATTGCAACCTTTGAGCTTGATCATTCGCGCAAGTGGCTTGGAGGAGAATTAAGCGCGCATATAGGGTTTCATAAAGGGTTGGCAATTCTTGGCGCTTATGACGATAAAGAGCAAGAGAATGCAACAAAAAATTCACCCAAAGGGCAATTTTCCAAATTGTCTTTTTCCCTAGGCTACGTGCGTCCTTTTTCGCTCAAACAATATAACTTTCGCTATAACACGCTGTTTTCAGGACAATTATCACCCGACACATTGTTTAGTTCAGAGCAAATATCGCTTGGTGGTAGTTCCTCTGTGCGTGGGGTGCGTGAGGCGATTTATTACGGCAATAATGGGGCGTTTTGGCGCAATGAATTGTCGCTGTTGTTGCCAGGTTTTTCTTCGAGAATGGGGCGTAAATTTATGAGCCAATTTGCCCCTTATATGGCGCTTGATCTGGGGGCTGTAGCCAATAATGTAAACAAAAACAGTTTTGGCGGGAGCCTCGTTGGGGCAACTCTTGGTTTCCATGCAACCGGAGACATTACGGATATTGATGTGTCTTATTCGAATATTTTAACCCAATCGACAGTGCGAGAAAAGGGAAATGCGACAGGGTTATTTCAAGTGCGGGCATTATTGAGATTTTAGAGCAAAGGGGCGGTAAAAAATATCGCTGCGCTGTTTATACCCATATGGGTTGTTTTTTTAAAGAGATAAAGAATTTTATGAGGAGCTGAAGATGCGGGGATTGAAAAATCAAAAGCATAGATTGGGATATGGATACAAGCTATGGCAGCGCGTTCTTTGTGTTTTGCAGCGAGGGATCCATAAGGGGCTTTCACTTGTTTTAAGCTTTTGCTTAGCTTTTCAGCCTTTGTTGTTGCAAGCACAAGCGCTTGGAGCGCGAAGTCCTGTTGCACAAGAGAGCCAAGGGATAAAAGCAGCTGATGGGGTTGGCTCTGTTTTCCGCCCCACGGTGGGGAAAGCCGGCAATGATGTGCCGCTGATTGATATTGTTCGCCCCAATGGACAGGGTCTTTCTCATAACAAATATGACAGTTTCAATGTTGATACCCATGGCGTGATTTTGAACAATTCGACTGAGGAGGTTTCGCGTTCACAGCTTGGGGGATTGGTGCCAGGCAACGGCAATTTGCGTTATAGCGGTGCAGCAAAGGTTATCCTCAATGAAGTGGTGAGTGCCAATCGCTCGCGTCTTGAAGGCGTGAGCGAAGTACACGGGCATATGGCGGATGTTATTATCGCCAATCCCAATGGGATTACCTGTAACGGTTGTGGCTTTATTAATACACCACGGGTGACTTTATCGACCGGACAACCGATTATTGGAGCCGATGGGGCTTTGAGTGGATTGCGTGTTGAGGGTGGAGATATCACTATAGGCGCTCGTGGGGCTGATGGGAGTGCATTAGATATTTTTGATCTTGTTTCGCGCAAGATCAGTGTCGGGGGTCCCATACAGGTCAAAGGAGATTTGGCTGTTATCGCGGGGCGCAATCATTTTGATTATAACAAACGCGAAGCAACTTCTCTTGGTTCTGATAGCAAAGAGCCAGAATTGGCGATTGATTCCAGTGAGTTTGGTGGAATGTATGCGGGGCAGATCCGCGTGATTGCCAATGATAAAGGTGCGGGCGTTAAGATGCGAGGAGACATGGTTGCCAATGCAGGCGCCATGAGATTGACAAGTGATGGCAAGCTGGTAATTGCCAAAGCACGTGCCAAAGGAGCAGTAAAAGCGCGTTCTCACCACGACAGTGTGCATGTGAAAGATCTGCTTTTTTCAGAAGAAGCAGTTGAACTGAAGGCTTTGAAACATGTTGAACTGGCTGAGCAAGCTCGCGTTGCGGCAAGCGGTGCTGTTGATGTGGGCGCCGATCTGATCAAGCTCCAGTCTCATGCTCTTCTAGCAAGCGGTATTGGGAGTGATGGTCAACAGTCAGCGACGGGTTCTTTGCATTTACAGGCAGCAAAGCTTGAGGCGGGGAATGGGCGGATAGCCGCCGGTGATCTTTTAGAGATCCAAGCAGCAACAATTGATCTGAGCCGCATGCAAGACAATGATCAAACAGGGGTTTCTTCCCTTGGCGATCTGACCATTAAAACCAATCAAATCAGCGCTTTAAACAACCATATTGGTGCCAAGGGGAATATTGTCTTGAGCGCCGATGATGGGCTCACTGTAGGCGCTGGACATTATAGCGCCGGCGGCTCTCTTTTGGTGGAAGCAGCAGAGCTTACATCACGCGCGCGCTTAGTGGCAGAGCAAAAAATTGACCTTTATGCGCATCACGGTGCCCTGATCCAAGAAGGCACTGTATTGTCCAATGGGAAGATAACGCTGGATGCCCATGGTGCCCTCAATCATACGGGTGATATTGTCAGTATGCAGCAGGTTGCCTTGACAGCGGGGGGCATGCTCACAACCTCTCAAGAGAGCACGATTTTAAGTTATGATGTGGTTTTGAGTGCTGATGCTTTAACCCAAGCAGGGACTGTGGAAGCCCAAGAAGGAGCATTAACCCTTCAAGTGCGTGATGGGGTCGCAAATAGCGGCACAATGCGCGGTGAGAGTGTCGATGCTCATATTGGTGCATTTACCAATCAAGGGACGTTTATTGCAACCGATGATTTGCATTTGATGGTAAGCACACAAGAAGGCGCCGATCCGCAACAAGCCTTTCTGAAGAATACATCCGAAGGTGTCCTTCAAAGTGGTGGCGTTTTTGTTGTGACCGCAGGGCAATTAGACAATGCCGGTGTGCTTGGCTCTAGTGGTGAGAATGTTGCCCTCAATGTGGCAGGGAATGTCAGCAATAGTGGGCTGATTTACGCCAAAAAATCTATGGACGTATTCAGTGATGGTGATTTAACCAACACACAGGGCAGAATGATTGCAGAAGAGGCTCTCAGCATTGGTGGGCTGAAAGAGACACGTGCTGGTCATATAAATAATGAGGCTGGTCTTCTCAGTGCTTTAGCCGGTGAGATGAAGATTGTTGCAACGTCTTTTGTCAATAAAAGCGCTGAAACGACAAATTCAGACCAACGAAACGCTACACATGATGAAGGTGCACATGTTTTAGCCCGGGATGGTTTGCGCATTGATGTGGGCAGTTTTGAGAATGTTGATGGTCTTATTTCTACGCAAGGGGCAGTCAATATTGTTGCTGATAGTGTGATCCAAGCAGGGCACATAGAGATTGAGCGTGGTGACCTTCAACTGACCAGCCACGGTGATTTAA
>NZ_JBHIRW010000076.1:0-3812 GCF_042197445.1 Bartonella sp. AA1HLJMS
CGATAATCTTCCGAATGCAAAAGACCGTAAACATAATAGAATAGATCATCTTTTGTTATGGTTTCATTAGGATAAGCTGCTTTAAAATGTGCTAATCCCGCATCTGTAATGGCATCACGGCGTTGTAAATCAGCATTGTTGCTTTTTTCTATAGAATTCGTAAATAAATGTGACTGGTTATTATCTTTAGATTTTAAGGAGGTAATATCTTCATAAAAGTATCTTGGAAAGCATTGACCTGTATCTATTGCGTGAAGGTTAGGTAAATCCTTACTCATCAAAACAGAAAATCCACTTCTTGCTCCTACGCCTGTAACTTGTATTACCTTATTTTTTACCGCTTTCCCTATAGAGAATTGTAAAACTCTCTCATTAAAAATGCGATTGTAATAAAGCCACTGTTGTGTAAAAGGGCGATAGAGGCTTTGAATAAGGTATTTATCTTCAAATTCGAAAATCTTTCCACTAATTAATTGTTGTTTAAGAGAACGACTCCAACTGATTTTTTTAGCATCTGAATTTACAAAATTATCTACAATTTTTGTACGTGTTTTACAGTCAGTGTGATAAATATCATTAAAACGTTTCACTTCACTATTATAAAAATTAATCATATTACGCATATTTTTAGCTAAAGCTTCACGGCTTGAGTTATATGCCCACGCATCACGGCTAGTTGAGATACCACAAGAAAACGTTTTAAAGAGCTTTTTATTATGTCCTTTCTTATCTCCTAAAGCTAGGAATGTTTCGAAACTCTCATCACGTTGATGTATCCAATCACCATGCTTATCTGGTGCAATTACTTGCCAGCCCTTTTTATCCGTAATGCCACCAACACTACCAAAACATTCCAGAGCTGTAAGTTTTTCTTTTATCGTACGATTATTACCAATATCATGATAGTAAATTTTACAAGGTCCAATAGCATTGGGATTTTTGATAAATAACGTTACCGCAATACCAGTCATACTACCATTGCCGAAAACATTTTCACCTTCTTGAGCAACTCCATTGCTTAACATATTTTTGCGAAGATCTCCTCGTAAATTGAGTACGTAAATACTGCTAAATTCTTTGGCTAAAGATTTTCGTAAACCATCCATTGTAGACTTTTCTATGTAACCAGAACCAGAAACAAAACCGATTACTCCAGCATTATCAATACGATCACTAGCCCAGCGAATAGCGCGGATATAATTATCATATAGATTTCGTATAAGATTTGCATTTGACTGAGCGGCATAAGTTTCACGAATGCGGTCATCTAATATCGGATAAGGTGTATTCTTTGCATTATCATTAGCACTTTTTTGACCTGTTGAATAAGGAGGATTGCCAAAGATAACTTCAATATTCATCTTCTTTTGATGTTCTAAATATTCACTGTTTTCTTTAAACAATTCCTGTAGTAAGTTCTTCTCTTCAAGCATCCGAAACGTATCGGTTAAGCCAATATGTTTAAAAGGAATATACTCTCCTTTCATAAGACTATGATACGTCGATTCAATGTTAATCGCTGCTATGTAATAGGCTAAGAGAACAATCTCATTGGCATGGATATCATGACGGAATTTGTATTCCATATCCTCTGGTTTGATCAGTTTAGATTGTAACAGCCGCGTGATAAAAGTACCCGTTCCGGTGAAAGGATCAAGGATAGAGACACCCCGTGATCCCAAGCTTTTTCCAAACTCTTGCTCTAAAACATCATTAACGGAATGAATGATAAAATCAACAATCTCAACGGGCGTGTAAACAATTCCAAGCTTATCCGTGGTTTTCTTAAATGCCTTGGCAAAAAAACTTTCATAAAGTTTGATAATAAGATTCTGTTTTGCATGAGTTTCCGTAATGCCTGCTGTACAGAACATGACACTTTTGTAAAATTGATCAAGATCTTTCGTTTTCTCTTCGATATTTGTTTTATCCAGTGCCGTTAAGATCTTATCCATGGCTTGCGAAATGGCATTGTTCTGTACAAATTCATTACCGTCAAATAAAGCTTCAAACACGGGACGCGTGACAAGATGTTGCGCTAACATCTCAATCGCTTCCTCTTGCTTGATTTCACTGTTGACGTTGTTCTTTAATTCCTTATGGAATGCATCAAAGGCGTGAAAGGCTTCACTCTTTTCATCGGAAATCATATCTTTAAGATGATTGATATGGTTTTGAGCAATCTCAGCAACATTGTTCGCCCAAATGCCCCAATAATCCGTGATTTTAAAACTATCCAGAAAAATGGCTTTGACAAAATCAAAAAATTCAGAACGGCGGAATAGGTCTCCTTGTCCTCCAGATACCGATTGAGATTTGCTTTCTGCTGTTCCAATGACACGTCCAGAACTTTCTGTTTTGGATGGTATCGAGATCTCATCAACCGTTGTGGTAAGCTCTTTTAATTCATTGGCTCGTTTAATCTCTATAATTTCAATCGTATGGCTGCTATCTTGTCCTAAAGACATCTGATTAATTGTCCGAGCAAGCCTTTCGTCATGAGAATGTAAAGCATGCAAAACTTGCCAAACAACACGGTATCTCTTATTGTTTTTTAAAGCCTTTTTGGCTTCTAAGTGTGAAGGAATGATAATGGGTAAAATGATATAGCCCGTTTTTTTATTTGGAGCACGACGCATCATACGCCCTACTGCCTGTATCACATCCACTTGGCTATTGCGCGGGTGTAAAAACATGATGGCATCAAGAGCAGGGACATCAATCCCTTCTGAAAGACACCGAACATTGCTTAAGATCCGACAAACGTTTTGCCCCGCATCTTCTTTAAGCCAATCCAATTCCTCATTGCGTTTTTTGACGCTTTGCGTTCCGTCAATATGTCTTACTTCACAGTTTAGAAAGGGAACGGTTTGAAGGAAATCATCAATATGAGATTTGATAATTTTATTAAAGAGCTTTGTTATATATTGAGAGGTATTGATATCTTTGCAAAAAGCTAAAGCACATTGCATGGGCTCTGTATCATCATCATCAACAGCCGCTTGCTTATCTATTTTGGTAAGTGCTCTATAACAGCCAATAATTTTTGCCGCATCATCTAAATCAATTTCACGGTTTTCATTGGCAATAATCTCCTGTATGGCTGGTGTGATATAGGTTTCATTAATACCCAAGACCACAATCTTGTAAGGAGTTAAAAGTTCATTATCGACAGCTTCCGCGAAGGTATAATGATGAAGTTGTTTGCCATAAAGGGTTTCATCGTCCATAGATGCCAAAACAGCATTGATCTCATCCGCCCGCCTTTTAGCAGTGTCACTAAAGATACGCGGCGTTGCTGTCATATACAGACGTTTTTTGCCCCGAATGATGCTGTTATCGTGAACCTTGATAAATTCAGATTCATTGTCTTCAGTTCCCAATGAAGCCCCAGTTGTTCTATGGGCTTCATCACAGATGATCAGATCAAATTCGGGTAAACCATGCTCTTTTTGTGCATCCGAAATCACTTGGATAGAATGATAAGTTGAAAAGACCACGGTCATTGCATCTGCTAGGGATTCACAAGCTTCTTTAGCAAGGGCTTGAGCATCCGTGGTAGCAGGGAGAACAAGATCTGATGTTTCCATGCCAACAATATCATCTTGATTTTTACGACGCTTGCCTACTTTCGTGTCAGAACACACGGCAAAGGAACGCAACGGGACTTGTGCATCGGCTGTCCATTCACGGATTGTTTGCGAGACTAAAGCCAGAGAAGGCACCAGAAACAACACACGCTTGCCTTTTCCTGCTATGTGTTCTGCTATCTTAAGGCTTGTGAAAGTCTTCCCCGTTCCACATGCCATAAT
>NZ_JBHIRW010000077.1:0-3801 GCF_042197445.1 Bartonella sp. AA1HLJMS
TGGATCAAAAGTCTATCGGTTTTTTGGTCATTTATTGCAGCACCATCACTCCAAGCCGTGTTGAAGTAAATCTTTGCGTCACCAGAGGCATTGTAGACGGCTTGCGTGTCTGGTTTACCAGAACCTATATACAAAGTTTGGTAATGCTGTTTTTCTGTTGGCTTGCTAAACATAATGGAGCTGTTATCGAGATTAAGCGTAGAAATATCGGAACGAGATCTTTGAGCAATATCAAGTAGTTTTCCATCAGCATCTTTTTCATTGTTACTGATCTTCAACGTCCATTTTGTGTCGTTTTTCAGATCAAAGCGTGTTTGCCCATTTTCGTCATTTCTTACACCGCCTTGTAAGACAGAATGGTCTGCGGTTAAAGTAAACATTTCAACAGGTTTTGTCTTCTGCTTTATGTTTTTGAATAACGTATCTGCAAGGATTTTTGAATTTTTGAGATTAATTTTCCCCATTGATTCATCGGTATTTATTCCAATACCATTTTCAACGATCAGATCTGTATTGGTCAAATTAACTTCACTGTTTTGCCAATCTTGTGGATTACTATTACTTAGGCCGTTTAACTTATTTTGAGACAAATCTGCAAAATTTACCCCAGCAACCCCTGCTGTTGCAGAAGTATTTGCGAGATCAATATGTCCATTTCTGTTTATCTTTAGTGCAATTATTGTTGCATCTATTTTGTTTTCAGCGCCATTGACCATCTTAATCGTGCTATTGGATGCGACAAGTCCAAAATCAACTTTTTCAATCGTTGTTTTTCCGTTTAATTCAATGACGCTATTTGCAGCAGCATTTACACCCATGCTGGGTAGTTCGATTCCCTCAATATTTGTTCTCTTCCCTTTTATCGTTAATTCTTCACTTGTGATTTTGCCTCCATCGGTTACATAAAGGCCAAAGAGAGTCTTCGTAATCGTTGTTTTTCCTTTTAATTCAATGACGCTGTTGGGGCCCTCAGCTGATGCGCCTGTAACTGAACTTTCGCCATTTTCTGTGAGTGCAACATCTTTAACATTAATATATCCACCCAAAGTTGCATATAATGAATTATTACTCCCAGTAACAGTTCCTCCTGTCATGAAAATTTTTGATTGCTCACCAATGGCACTCAGCGCATTATGCTCAGATGAAATGATTTTCACACCATTGTTTAAAGTAATGCTACTGCCGTTTTGAGCAATTATTGCTTCTCCTTTTGCCTCAAAAGATCCGCCGGTGATTGTTATTTGAGATTTGTTATCTGCTAAGATGCTGTTTTTTGCTTTCGTGACGGTTACATTATTTAAAGTGACAATACTTCCTTTGTCAGCACTTATTCCTTTATCCATAAGAAAGTCATCATTTCCGCTTGATATTTTTACATCTTTCAGCGTGTTTTCTTTGCTGGTGGTGTTAAGAAATGATGCACCTACTGCTTTGTCTCCTGTGACCTCAATCGATCCTCCGGTCATCTTGATTGTCGCATTATCACTTTCGGCTTTAACACCGATCGAAGCATTTTTAATTGTTGTGTTACCATTCAATTCAATAGTGCTGGAACCTCTTGCAAATGCACCGAATTTTGTTCCTTTACCATTTGCTGTGAGCACAACATCTTTAACATTAATATATCCACCAGCTTTTGTGTATAATACACTATTGCTCCCAGTAACAGTTCCCCCTGTCATGAAAATTTTTGATTGCTCACCAATGGCATTGAGCCCATCACCGTTAAGTGATGTGATTTTTGCCTTATTGTTTAAAGTAATGATACTACCGTTTCGAGCATTGATTGCTGTTTCTTTTGCCTCAAAAGATCCACCGATAACTGTTACTTGAGTTTGGTTATCTGCAAAGATGCTGTTTTTTGCTTTTTTAACAGTTATATTTTTCAAAGTGAGTTTACTTTTTTTTTCAGCTTTTATTGCGTTATAGGGTTCGCTGTTTTCACTTGTTATTGTGACATTTTCCATATTTCCGTTACCAGCATTTAGCTGAATAGCGGTTTTATCAACATTGATAGAACCTCCTGTCATTTTGAATGTAGCGTTGTCCGATATATTAACGCCGTATTCATAGGAAGATTTAGTTCCAAGTGGAGCACCAATGATGGTATTGTCCGATAATTCAATCAAACTATCGGATCCTTTAACGGTGACAACGGTTGTAACAGATGGTGGTGTTGGAGAGCTACTCCCCAGCTTTAAATTCTTGCCGATGATTTTTCCACCCGTTTCTGCCCAAATATTCTCGTAGCTTTCTTTAGAGACTTCCATTTTTTTTCCATCAGAAACTTTAAGTTCTTTAAGTTCTTCCGCTTGTGTTTTGTGGTAGGTCCCAAATAATAGAATTGCTGCAATTGCTGTATACGATAAAAGAGATTTTTTAGACATTTATGTTCTCCTCACTTAAACTAAGCTACAAATATTTTTCCTGTTTTCCATATCTCCACTTGTTAGTAAGAAGAACAAACAATATAAGAAAATAAATAATGGTCTATAAAAAACATTCTTCCTACTCACTATTTTATAATTTACTTATAGTCAAATTAAAAAATATAATAATTAATGTATATATTTACATTTAATTCATATTATATTTATAGTTTTAGTTATTACGTATTAAATATATAATTAAAAATATTAAAATGATATTTAAGGACAATATTATAAGCAAATGATCGTTATTTGTTTGTAATTTTTAAGGGTATCATAGTACTTGTCATATATTTTGATGCATTAAGGAGAATAAAGGGGGCAGCATCGTTGGGAACAGCCGTCAGCAAAAATTAAAAAAGTTTACTTAATTTTAGATCTGAGGTGTTTTATATTGGATGTAATGTGTTTTATAAATATGCTAAAGAGCACTGATTGATGCTTTTATAAATCTTAGTTTCTTCTTGAGTATTTTGATAAAGTGGTTGATGTCTTTGTTTTTTGGGTGTATTTAATTAAATTATCTGCGTAAAGAAATATTTTGCAGTATGTTTCCTGTGTAAAGAGGAAAATAATAGTAGCTTGTGCTTTTTATCTACTTACGACAGTAAAACTTTACATTTTCTTTTTGCTTTGAGAAAAAGGGGAAGGGGATTTTATGAAGCAAGCGCGATTTATCAATAAACATATATGATTTATCAATAAATACATATAAGGTGTTTTTTCTGAAAGTTTTACTTTCACTTGGAGATGAAGCGCTTTGCGACATTTTTGTTTATGAGAGATAAATGCCATTCAATATCTAAGACAGCGTAAGGGGCAGATTTCTCAAAATCACTGAATTTATTCTCACCCTTAAGCATAACCACCCGCTTTAGTGCATATTTTCATTCTTTTGCGCAAAGACTGCTACACGCATTTCACGCTCCCCAATTCCAGCAAATTGGCAAGACCTTCCACAGCTGTCTTTTCAGGATTATAACGAAAGCGCTTTTTTGCCTGTGTACGAGCAACTACTTCAATCTGGTATGCATCAAAAACAATACCTAGCCTTGTCAATCAATAAATCTTGATGGAGATGATCTTGGGAGGATAAAGAACAAAAGCTATTCGAGCGATCTTTTTATGAAAGGGTGTCAAGAATAAAAAAAGGCAGCATATCGTGCTGCCTTTTTATTAAATTGAATAGAATGAATAGGCTTGCTTTTACAGCTTTGTGTTAAAACTGATAGCGTATGCCGCCTGAGAAATTTGCTCCAGATATACCAGTTTTCTGAAGCTTTTGTTGATAGCTGACATCACCATGAAGGGAGAAATTGTGAGACAGTTGCGCATTGATGCCAACGCCGCCTTCAATTGCAGGTCCCATAGG
>NZ_JBHIRW010000078.1:0-3786 GCF_042197445.1 Bartonella sp. AA1HLJMS
GAGCAATGCTTGAAAAGGTGGACGAGAGGGGACGTTAAGTGAGGGCGATTCATCGGTTGTCAGCATCATTCGTAAAGACGTCTCCGCAGGGTAAATATTGTGACGGGGCAGGGCTATGGTTGAATGTTCGAAAAGACAATACACGCTCTTGGTTTTTTCGCTATACGCACCACAATAAGCGCCGTGAAATGGGACTTGGTCCTGTTACGAAACTCTCTTTAAAAGAAGCGCGTGAGCTTGCAAGATATTATAGTGATATTCTTAAAGAAGGCAATGATCCTATTGTTTTTCGAGAACAGACTATTTTAAAACAGCAAAGCAATATTTTTCAAGAAATTGCAAAAGCGGCTTTTGCAAGCAAAAAAGCAGAGTTGAAAAATGAAGGTAAAAACGGCCGCTGGTTTTCTCCACTAGAGTTGCACGTGATTCCACACATTGGTAATTTACCTATAGAAAAATTAACAGCCAATATTATTCGCAATGTTCTCGCACCCCTTTGGCATGAAAAAGCAGACACAGCGCGAAAAGCACTTAACCGTATCAATATTTGTTTGAAATATGCTGCGGCTCTTGGTTTAGATGTTGATCTACAGGCTTGTATGAAGGCACGCGCGCTTTTAGGAAAACCACGTGCGACATCAACAAATATTCCTGCTATGCCATGGCAAGAGGTTCCGGCATTTTATCAAAGCTTGGATGATAAGATCCTTTCAAATTTAGCACTGAAGTTATTGATTTTGACAGGAGCACGGTCATATCCATTGCGCTATTTACGCCTTGAACAAATTGACAAAAATATATGGACGATACCAAAAGAAAACATGAAAGGTATTGTAGGGAAAGTTTCAGATTTTCGCGTGCCATTAAGTCGTGAAGCTTTGAAAGTAATTGAAAAATCTCTCCCTTTTGAGAAAAAAAGTTTTCTCTTTTCTGGTCTTACCGGCAAGCCAATTTCTGATGCAAGCATGGCAAAATATATGACAGTTTGCGGCTTAACTTATCGTCCCCATGGTTTTCGTTCAAGCTTACGGGATTGGATAGCAGAGACAACGTCAACACCGTTTGAAATTGCCGAAACTGTTCTTGCCCATTCAGTTGGGAGTTCAGTGACGAAAGCCTACATGCGAACGGATTTTTTAGAACAGCGACATGTTCTTTTAGAGCAGTGGGCGTCTTTTATATCAGGAAAGGCTTGACATTATTTATGCAATGTGTATTTTCGAATCAGGTGCCTCAAAAACACCTTGACGATAAGCGGGTGGATTGCCGAAACAGTCTTTTTCCGCAGATTAAAAGCTTTGACTCATTATATGCGTATAGCATATAAATGGCTTGTCGGGTGTGGTTACGCTATACAATACCCTTTGGGGGAAAGCATAACGACGGACTTATCGCCGTGTTTTTGAGCACCCGGCACTCTTTTATCGAGTGTCAATCAAAAACATTTAACGATAAGGAGTTCTCATGAACACTCTTATTCCAATATTGGAACAAATAATTGATCAGAAAACTGTTCAAACGGTAAATGCGCGCGAATTACATGCGTTTTTGGAAATAGGAAAAGATTTCTCTACTTGGATTACAGACCGTATTAACAAATATAATTTATTAGAAAATCAAGACTTTGTTTGCTCCCCGATTTTGGGGAGCAAAGGCAGGGGTGGTCACAATCGTAAAGATTATCATCTAACTTTAAGTGTAGCTAAAGAACTTTCTATGCTTGAGAATAATAAGAAAGGTAGAGAAGCCCGTTTATACTTTATCAAATGTGAAAGGCTTTTAAAACAAGTAGCAACCCCACAGATAGCTGCATCACAAGCTGATTATTCCAAACCCGAAGCATTGCTTGGTGTCTTGAATCACTTACAAAATCAAATAGAGCAGAAAGATCATGTTATTGCTGAATTGACTCCAAAAGCAAAAGCTTTGGAAGGTTTAAAACGCTCTGATGGTTTATTCGGTCTTATTGAAGCAGCGAAAATGCTTGAAGTACGACCAAAAGATTTAACAGATTACTTGCGGAAAAATGATTGGGTCTATCGACGGGCTCCAGGGGCGCCTCTGTTACCTTATCAGGACAAAATAAAGAAAGGATTCATGGATTGTCCCGCTATTACCATTCAAAGACCGGACGGAACAGAAAAGGTGCTGCCTTCAACAAAAATTACATCCAGAGGATTAGCTTGTTTGAGAGAACAAATCCATGGAGGTGTACAATGAACACCAGTATCGACTTTTTATGTGATTTATGGATGGCTTTGTTTCAATTTTCTGATCGTGATGATGTCGAAGATAAGGCTTTTAATGCTCTGATTGAAACCATGGATGCAATAGAAAAAGCTCTGATTTTAAAACTTCAAGATGAATCACCAAATGCACTCAGAGTTCTGGCAATGATTACAAATTTTGGATCTTTAAAACCTCCTTCTATTATGGAGCCTTTGTTGAAAGCTTACGAGCCGAGTTTGAAAAATTCTGTTAAGAAAGCTGCTTAATTTAAAAACATGATTTATCTCCTCGTCTTTTAGGCGGGGAGGTGGTTAATACCGTAAAATATCTTTACATAATACGTATTGTACGTACAATACGTATTATACATTAAAGATAGGATGTGCATATGAAAAAATATAGTTTTACAGATGTAAACCGCGGGGCAGGCGATATTTTAGACGAGGCTATGTCTACACCTGTAGCTTTGACAAAGCGAGGGCGTGAAAAAATCATTATGCTTCCTGTTGATTTATATCATGAATTAATAAAAGCGCGTTTTGGCGCACAATCTTTTGTTTATGCAGATGCACCTCAAAATATATTAGATGATTTAGATCGTGGTTTAGATGACATTTTGAATAGTGATGAACATGTTTAAAGCAGGGGATGTTGTTCAATATTATTATTTATGGCACGAACAAGCGCAAAAAGGTGAACATTCGGGGCGCAAAGCGCGTCCTTCCTGTGTTATGGTTAAAACTGAAAGCCATTTTTTTTTGTTTCCTATCACTTCTCAAGAGCCTATTAATTTACAATATAGCTTAAAAGTACCTGAGATAGAATGTAGACGTGCGGGGTTGCAAAAGCAATCTTGGGTGCGTGTTGATGAATTTAATGTTGTTCCTTGCGAATCTTTGTTTGACTTTGAAGATTTAAAACCACAAGGGCGTTTTAGCCTCGCTTTCGTGCGTAAAATTGCACTTAAAATTAAAGAAGTTAAAGCAATAAAACCACTTGGAAAAGTCTCTAGAGACTGAGTGATACAATTAAACAGCGTGGAGTGTTGGAATTTTGCTAACATCTGTTTCACGTTCAGCATGCCACGCATCATAATTGGCTTGCATGCGTAACCATATGGCAGCTCCATTCCCAAACATTTTGCCAAGACAAGCCGAAAGAGAAGGAGATATAGGCTTTTCGGCATTTAGAATATCATAGAGATGTTGACGTGATATACCAAGCATCTGCGCAATTTCTGATTTTGTTTTGCCTGTTGCTGGAATAATATCTGCTAAAACTTCTCCTGGATGAGTAGGACAGCGGTTTTTATCTCTTTGTGCAGGAATGTCATCCATAACTGTATCCTTTCTTAATAAAGTGAATACGAAGTTTAAATTCTGTTGCCATCTTGCTCTCCAAATTAATGAAGAGACCATAACAATCATCTACACTCTCTCATAAGACTGACACTGTCAGTCAAAAAGGACTTTAAAGAAAGAAAATCATACAAGCCAGCTTATACAACAGCTATCCATTTGACTTGCGCTATCTTTGGTTATGTATTTAATCTTTCCA
>NZ_JBHIRW010000079.1:0-3766 GCF_042197445.1 Bartonella sp. AA1HLJMS
GCTATTGTAAACGAAGCCAATGAAAGACTAATCAAAAACATACAGTACCAACTTGCTCGTCAAGAATATGCTGCCAATAAGAAAGCTAAATAGTGTTCTTAAGCTATGTCACCACACTACTCACAGCAATCTTATTACTTGACAAGATTCACGAAAAACATATATCGTTAAATCAGGTGCCTAGAAAACACCTTGATAGATAGCGGATAGATTGCCGAAACAGTTTATTTTCCGCATATTAAAGGCTTTGACTCATTCTATGCTCATCGCATATAATGATCTCGTCGGGTGTAGTTATGCTATACAATACCCTTTTGGGAAAAGCATAACGACGGACTATCTACCGTGTTTTCTAGCACCCGATACCCCTTGAGGTATGAATAGAAGACATCTAAGTAGATAGGAGTTCGTTATGAACAATTTAGTAAATACCCAAACCACGTTAACAATGTCTAGCCGTGAAATTGCGGAATTATGTGATAAAAGGCATGACAATATTGTAAGAGATATTCGACAAATATGTACTGACCTCAAAATTGAGGTGAGTAAATTTCAAGGAAATTATAAGGATTCTACAGGACGTAAATTAGTCTGCTACAACCTACCTAAGCGTGAATGCCTTATCTTAATTTCAGGATACAGTACAGTGTTGCGTGCTAAGATCATTGATCGCTGGATAGAACTCGAGAGTCAAGAACAGACCGATTACGATAATGATACACGCTTTGATTTGCCAAGTTATTGGGAGGGAATGAACGCTGGTGAAAAAGCTTTGTATCTTTTAGGTCCTATCCATGTGCGTCTTGTTGATGCTTTCAGAGTAGATGAAGAAAATAGAAAATATAAAGCCCTCATTAAAGAAGCAAAACAGGTGTTAGCTAGATCTGTCACAAAAGCTGCTTAGATTTAAAACATAATCCCATCTTCTCCACTTTCAGAGTGGAGAGGATGTTAATTTAAAGTAGATTGCCAATTATGCCTCTTCCATTTCAAAAAAACGTAATAAAATCAATTCAAAAGGTACTTCCCAGCGGGTTGGCTTCGTTGCGGGGCAGGCTAGCGCGAACTATCGCTAGCGACAGAATTTTCAATTTGACTGTACATTGTACATTTAACTCATTGATAAATAATGATTTCAATATGTACACTGTACAGTATGTGAAACGTTTTCTTAGCAAAAAGTAATTTTTATTACTTGACAATTCTACAGTAATAGGTATCTTCGAATCAGGTGCCTGAAAACACCTTAAAACCATAAGCGGATGGATTGCCGATACAATCTTTTTCCGTACATTGAAGGCTTTGACTCATTATATGCGTATGGCGTATACTGGTCTTGTCGGGTGTGGTTATGCCATAAAATACCCTTTCGGGGGAAAGCATAACGACGGACTTATGGCCGTGTTTTCAGCGCCCGATACCTTTCTAAGGTGTCAATGAAAACATTTAACCATAAGGAGTTCACAATGAACACTCTTATTCCGATATCGGAACAAACTGTTGGACAGGAAATTGTTCAAACAGTAAATGCACGTAATCTGCACGCATTCTTAGAGGCAAAACGAGACTTTTCCAATTGGATTAAAGACCGTATTATCAAATACAATTTAGAAGAGGGAATAGATTATATTTTAACGCTCGCCAAAACTGGCGAACGTCAAAATGTAGTGTTAAAAGAATATTATCTTACACTAAATGTAGCAAAAGAGCTTTCTATGCTTGAGAACAATAAGAAAGGTAGAGAAGCTCGTTTATACTTTATCAAATGTGAACGGCTTTTGAAGCAAGTAGCAACACCACAGATAACTGCATCACAAGTTGACTATTCCAAACCGGAAGCATTGCTTGGTGTTTTGAATCATCTACAAAGCCAAATAGAACATAAAGATCATGTGATTGCAGAATTGACACCAAAAGCAAAAGCTTTGGATGGCTTAAAGCGCTCTGATGGTTTATTCGGTCTTATTGAATCAGCAAAGATGTTGGAAGTAAGACCAAAGGATTTAACTGATTACTTGCGTAAACATGATTGGGTGTATCGATGGGCTCTAGGGGCGCCGCTGTTACCTTATCAGGATAAGGTCAAGAAAGGATTCATGGACTGTCCTGCTATCACCATTCAAAGACCGGATGGTACAGAAAAGGTGCTCTCTTCAACAAAAATCACACCAAAAGGATTGGCATGTTTGAGAGAACAAATCCATGGAGGTGTACAATGAACACCAGTGTCGACTTCTTATGCGATTTGTGGATAGCGTTGTTTCAATTTTCTAATGATGAAAATATTAACGACAAAGAATGTACTGCTTTGGTTGACATCATGAGTCTGGTAGAAAAGGTTTTGATTTTAAAACTTCAAGATGAATCACCAAATGCACTCAGAATTTTGGCAATGATTACAAATTTTGGAGATTCAGAACTACCGCATAGCATGGATTCTTTGTTGCGAGCCTATGTTCCTACTTTGGAGAACCCGATTGCAAAAGTAGCTTAGACCTACAACATAATTTTATCTCCTCGTCTTTTAGGCGGGGAGGTGGTTAAGACGGCAATAAAATTAAGGTGCACTATACCAAGTTGATCGTCCACCACCATGACGTATCAAAAGACCTTTTTCAACTAATGATGTAAAAGTTACTTTAAGTGTATTAGCGCTTGCACCAACCTCACGCACCATATCGCGGGTTGTAACACGTCCGTGATTACGCACATAATCAAGAATATTAAGAGCCAATTCAGATAAGGAAAAAAGAGCATTTTTTTCACTCTCTATTTTTATTTCTAATTGGCGTTTTTGTTTTTGTAGAGCACGTAAAAAAAAGAGTATCCAAGGCTCCCAATTGGGTGTTTTAGTATAAATTGTTTTTTGAGTTTGATTTAAAGCTAAGTAATAGCTTTCTTTATTATTCTCAATAATGCTTTCAAGTGATGAATATGGTACATAAACATAACCTTTTTGTAACAAAAGAAGGGTGGTTAAGATACGGCTTAAACGTCCATTTCCATCTTGAAAAGGATGAATAGCTAAAAATGTTACATTAAAAATACCAATCGTAAGTAAAGGATGAAGATCCTTTAATTCATTGGTTTTATTGAACCAAGTAATAAGCTCTTGCATTCGGTATGGTGTATCAAATGGTGTAGCTGTTTCAAAAACAATGCCAACCATTTTCCCTTGAGAATTAAATGCTGCTACATCATTGCGTAAAGTCTTATATTCACCTCGATGTCGTTGATCTTTCTCACTATTACACAAAAGATCACAATGAAGTTGTTTAATATGATTTTCAGTAATAGAAATATCACTCCAAGATTGAAAGATTGTTTCCATAACCTTGGCATAACCGATAACTTCTTGTTCATCACGACTCTTGAAACGTTTAATTTCTAAGTTTACCAAAAGCTGTTCGATTTCGCGGTCTGTTAACTTACTCCCTTCAATGCGTGTAGAAGATCCAATACTTTCAACAGTAGCAATATGGCGAAGGGCGTTCAATCGCTCAGGTGCAAGAGTACCAAGAGCGCGCCATGCCCCTTTGAACTCATCAATCTCAGTAATGAGAGCCAACAATTCTTGTGTAATTTGGAGTGTATCTGTTTTCATACCGGAATATATACCCGATTATACCCGATTGTCAATCATTCGTAACACAGTAAACTCTTACTTCTTATGGCAGAGAAGAAGGCAAGGAGCAACTATGACCAAGAAGCATCGTGAGGGTTTATTGGTTCGTGCGTTTGCGAAGAAGATGGGTGTTTCACATAA
>NZ_JBHIRW010000080.1:0-3754 GCF_042197445.1 Bartonella sp. AA1HLJMS
CTGAATCTCCAAAATCCGTTAAAACTGCTAGAATCTTTGTAATATTTGGAATTTCATCTTGAAGTTTTAAAATCAAAGCTTTTTCTACTATGCTCATGATGTCAACCAAGTCACTACAATCTTTGTCATCTACGTATTCACAATTGACAAACTGATATAAAGCTATCCATAAATCGCATAAGAAGTCGATACTGGTGTTCATTGTACACCTCCATGGATTTGTTCTCTCAAACATGCCAATCCTCTGGATGTAATTTTTGTTGAAGGGAGCACTTTTTCTGTACCATCAGGTCTTTGAATGGTAATAGCAGGACAATCCATAAATCCTTTCTTGATCTTGTCCTGATAAGGTAACAGTGGCGCCCCTGGAGCACGCCGATACACCCAATCATGTTTACGCAAGTAATCAGTTAAATCCTTTGGTCTTACTTCCAACATCTTTGCTGCTTCTATCAAACCAAACAAACCATCAGAGCGTTTTAAACCTTCCAAAGCCTCTGCTTTTGGAGCTAATTTAGCAATGATATTGTCTTTCCGCTCGTTTTCATCTTTTAAATGCGTTAAGACACCAAGCATTACTGCTGGACTGGAGTAGTCAATCGATTGAACATAGGATTGCTTTATCTCGCCCCTACGCCATGCAACAAATAATTTAATAAGCATATAACGGACTTGAGAAGATTTTTCTGTATTCGATAATGTCGCAATCAATAACGTCTGCTCTTCGTTAAGCCAATATTCTGTTACGTTATTGCCCTTTATTACGTGCGCCACAGTGGCGCACCTCCCAAACCGTTCTATTTCTTGCATATTTCTTGTAATTAATTTTCTAACGTCACGTGTACGAACAAACCCTAATTTTTCTGCTAAATCCACATCGCGAACACGAGGCTCGTTTTCGACTTCTCGTAATTTGATTAATTTGTCTTTATTGATAGGTAAGTATGTGCTATTATTCATTGTAATTGACCTCTTTCAGGTTAGTTAGATGTAAAGCGTTAGAGAGAGTTTTTGCGGACTTATGCTCTAGCGCTTTTTCTTTTTTGAGAATGTTAATTATTTCAGATGAAAGAGAGCGATCATTCTCAGTCGCCCGATTAAACAACCACTCCTTTAATGTATGTGGCATATTTATTTTATATTGGATCGTTTTCATTTTACCTCCATATGCACATATTTAGTACCATAAAGGTACCTTGTGTCAAGTGTATTTTAGGTATATTTTAGGTGCATGACAAAAAAAGATCGTGTGCAATTTAAATTTCTCATTCCAATTGAACTGAAAAATCAATTGGAAGAGCTTGCTGAGGCAAATCATCGTAGCCTTACGGGGGAAATTCTTGCTCGTTTAGAAGATTCTGTCCGCACTACCGTTACATTAAATCACCTGCTGGCAATGAATTCAGAAGATCTCAAAAAGCTCCTTGAACAACTACTCGTGAATAAAAAACAATAAGATGCCACACATAGCCCCCTCAGAACGCTTTAAGCCTTCAAGCGCTTCTGCTTTTGGTGCTAATTCTGCAATAACATGATCTTTCTGCTCTATTTGACTTTGTAAGTGATTCAAAACACCAAGTAATGCCTCCGGTTTAGAGTAGTCAACTTGTGGTGTGGCTACCTGTTTTTCCAATTCTTGCCAGCGGTCAATGATTTTGGCTCGTAAAGCAGTGCTGTAACCAGAAACAAGAATTAAACATTCACGTTTGGGTAAATTATAACAAGGGCGTGTTTTTCCTTGTTCATCAATATAACTGCTTAAAAACTTAGCCGGCTCAAATTTGAGCTCGCTAAATATTTGTTTAATGTCTCGCATAACATTTTTATGCTTCTTACTACATACCCCCGCAATTTCACGACTCGACATAGTCTGAGTGGTAACACTATTAGCAACACTTTCTGTAATTTTTATAAGAGTGTTCATTATGAACTCCTAGATGTTAGAGGTTTTCATTGATACCTTTAAAAGGTATCGGGTGCTGAAAACACGGCATCTAGTCCGTCGTTACGCTTTCCCCATAAGGGTATTGTATAGCGTAACTACACCCGATGAGGTCATTATACACTTGTCGCATATAATGAGTCAAAGCCTTTGCAATGCACAGAAGATCGATTATTTCGGCAATCAATCCGCTAGATGTTTTAAGGTGTTTTCAGGCACCTGATTCGGAAATATATATAAACGCAACAATGTCAAGAATAAAAATAATTTTTATCTAAAAATAATCGCGTACTGTACAGTACACACACTGAAATCATTATTTATCAATGAGTTAAGTGTACAATGTACAGTCAATTTGAAAATTCTGTCGCTAGCGATAGTTCGCGCTCGCCTGCCCCGCAACGAAGCCAACCCACTGGGAAGTACCTTTTGAGTTGATTTTATTGATTTTTTTATGAAAAAAACAAAGCATAAGTGATAATCTGTTTTTAAAATTGCAATAAGAATATTTAATGCCTAAACTCATAAGAATATGGAATATATAGATAAAGCTTGAGAACATGATCTAGCCTTTTTTATTAGCAGCGTATTCTTGACGAGAAAGTTGTCTCTGTATGTTTTTGGTTAATCTTTCATTGGCATATTGTGCAATAGCACTTGCAATCTCTGGTTTGGACATCACCCCAGCAATTGAAGGTCCCTCTTGTTTTGCAATGGGAAATTTATCTCCATCCGCTCTTTGAAACACATTCCCATTCAGCTTTTTTAATTCAACACGCTTTGGAAAACTGCCTCCCTTGATAAAACCATGGGGTAAGATTTCTTTCTTTCCAAACAGTGTGTAAGTTACGCCGCGTTTTGTTTCGTTTACTTTAAAAAATTTAAGAGGTATTGGTGTTCCAAAATCAATGATATCTGTCTCAAGAAACCTTGCTGTCGCCTTTTCTTTAATATAAACACCTCTTCTTATACGCTTTATTTGGGCTGATGAGATGTCAGCAACTTGCTTTTCAGTAAAGCGTTCAACTTGTTTTGCTGCGGTGTTTAGAGCATTACGCAAAGCCCAATTAAGGCGAGGGGCTTGAAGGCTTGTGAAGGTATCTTTTGCCTGTTGAAGATACCATTTTTGGTGGATGATTAACTTCAACTTCTAAGCCTTTTTTGGGGTAGGTGACTTGGAAGCTTTAGATGCTTTTGGCTGTTCGAGTGGAATTTCCTCTGTCACTGGTTCAGACGATGTTTGTACGGCTTCTTGTTCTATCTGTTTAATTTGTTCAATTGCCTTATCTGTTTTTGCTGTTGTCTTGACGTCAACAAAAAGTTTTGCAGCATTGGCGCGCTTGAGACGTGCGTAGACTTGATTAGAAACTTCAACAAATGGATTATTGGGTGTTGATGGTTCAAAGCGAACAGTGCTTTTATTGTCTCCAACAACACACATTGGCTTAGTGATGACAGCTTTCATCATTGCTCCTTTTGCGTCATAATTAATGACATCATTAGTCAATTATTGATTTTTGTTATTTGAAAAATAGATTAGTCAGAATTACCCAGAAAACAGGGCTTTCTAGCCACGTTTCAAGATCACATTTTACTAAATTTTTAGGGGATATTTTTGAATTTTGGACGCAATTCGACCAGTACAGCAGCGTCATTAAATACGACTTTTCACATATTGTCAACAAAAAAAATCAATATATTGTGTTTTTTTTATTTTTTTACCTAAATATGCTGCTTTACAAACAAATGATGCAAATATTCCGTTCCCAAAAATCGTTTATACGTTAAAGCATTTACCATTTATTTTTTGGA
>NZ_JBHIRW010000081.1:0-3722 GCF_042197445.1 Bartonella sp. AA1HLJMS
AAAATTATATCTACATACAAGGTCATATGTTAGACCCCATTAGTACAGTGATTGGTTACAATTGGCCTACGGCTTATAAGGCACCTTTAAATCTAGATTTTTCACTTTTGGAGAAAGGTATAAAAAATCCTTTTTATATGATGATATTTGCAGCAAACAGTTTATTTACTATAGCAACTAATCCTCTCAGAGAGATGGGGAGAGCGGTCTTGGGCCTTAACCCGAGCCCCCATAATTGTTATGCTGATGCGAGTCGTGAGTGTCAAATTAATTATGGTTCATTTGGTTTTAACAAACTTCATTCAACGAGAACAGGGAACAAAAAATGAAAATGTTGTTTAATTTATTAAGCCTGCTCATTCTGTTAACGGTTGCTGGATGTGATATTGAAAACATTGATAAACCTCCTCGAGGAGAGACGGCTGTGTGGGAGAAGCTAGGAGCAGATTCTACGGAGGTAGGAAAAGCATTGCTAGAGTGTGGTTTGCCACACCTTAATTATCTTGAGGATGAAGTTCAAAAGTTAAGCAACAATGAGAATGCAACGATTGATGCTTGCATGATCCAAGCAGGATTCCATTATAAAGGGAGAGCTAGCTGGTGTTCTCCTTTTAACGGTAGAGACCTTCCCATTTGTCAGCCTGGTGCTGTCATCCCGAAGAGAAGTGTCGAAAAGCGCTTAAACAGCCCTTTTTGTAAAAAATATAAAAATGCGGATGAATGCCAATCTTAAGTGATGATCAACAATCCGCCATCCTTGCCTTTGCTTGGAATGGCGCGATTGTTTCCTCACTTTCCATTATTTAACGGATGAAGAAAAGCAGCATTTACAAGAGGGTGCTGATGGCAAGGTGCATGTGTCCTTTAATGGCATCTTTACTCCACCAGAGGAAGCCGCTGTTTATGCGGTTCAACATGCGAAGGATAAAAATGAACCGCTTTATTTTGTTGTGTTCCCTCAAGCCGATTCTGCTATCTCAGAACTTCTAGTCGCGGGCTATCAGAAGTTTATGGAAAATAACTTTTGGGGTTTGACCAATTCAACACAAGAAGCAAAAGATTTGGTGTATAGCCATGGTATTACAGGGTTAGAACTTTATGGACATAGCCGTGGTACCATGACATTGGGGAATATGCTGAATTCTTTCAAACAAGAAGGTGTGCACGGGATAGCCGACAACACGAATATCAATTTCTATGGACCAGCCTTTAATGTTTTAGTTGCATCCGGTCTGTTAGGTTATGTGAGTGATGGCAAACAAACCACTATTGGCTTTGATGGGAATAGATATGACTTTGTAAGCAGAATTATTGGTGGCAATGGCTATACCTACGGGACACTCCCTGCTGGCAGTAACGTTTGGACAGAATGGTTGAGAGTGATCATGAATCCCATAAGCTCCCATACTTGCCTTGGAGATGCGAGTGATAAGTGTACATGGCGCTATGGCACATCTCATCGTGAACAAAAACCTTGAATTAAATAATGGAGTAAAAAATGAAACAAACTCTAAAGCTATTAGGTGCTGTAACTTTATTAGGTATTGCAGGATGTCAGTTTAATAAAACTCCTGGAGGGTATTTGAGCGCGTGGGAGAAAAATGGTGTTACTAATTTTACAGAGGTAGGAAAAGCCTTGTTAGAATGTGGCATGCCAACGCCTTATGATGTCGATCCAGAAAACAGAAAGCAGAGCATTAATGCAAAAGCAACAATTTATGCTTGCATGCTTCAATCAGGGTTTCGCTATAAAGATGAAGAGGTAGCAAGAGCGGGAGGGCCATGTTATACTTTTAAAGAGGAAAACCTCCCCATTTGTCGTCCAGGTGCTGTCATACCACAGCGCAGTGTCAAGAAGCGCTTAAACAGCCCTTTTTGTAAAAAGCATCCAGAACAATATGAATGCTATCCTTAAGTTTTGCTGTTTGTGATGATCAACAATCTGCCATCCTTGCCTTTGCTTGGAATGGTGGGATTGTTTCCTCACGCACATTGTTTAACGGATGAAGAAAAGCAGCATTTGCAAGAGGGTGCTGATGGCAAGGTGCATGTGTCCTTTAATGGCATTTTTACTCCACCAGAGGAAGCCGCTGTTTATGCGATTCAACATGCGAAGGATAAAAATGAACCGCTTTATTTTGT
Source organism: Bartonella sp. AA1HLJMS (assembly GCF_042197445.1). Classification (NCBI taxonomy): domain Bacteria; kingdom Pseudomonadati; phylum Pseudomonadota; class Alphaproteobacteria; order Hyphomicrobiales; family Bartonellaceae; genus Bartonella; species Bartonella sp. AA1HLJMS. The sequence goes on from NZ_JBHIRW010000081.1 coordinate 2,143, forward strand.
TGTGTTCCCAGACGCGGCAAGCAGGGGCTTAGCAACAAGATTCAAAGTATATAAAGATGTGTAAGGGCGTATTGATGTCTATAGCTTTTTATGATTCAATAAAAAAAGTAAGTATTAAAGAAAAAATCTCAAATCAGAAATTAAAGGTGGTCTAAAAGGTGGACCAAAAAAGGTGGACGAGCAATGCTTGAAAAGGTGGACGAGAGGGGACGTTAAGTGAGGGCGATTCATCGGTTGTCAGCATCATTCGTAAAGTCGTCTCCGCAGGGTAAATATTGTGACGGGGCAGGGCTATGGTTGAATGTTCGAAAAGACAATACGCGCTCTTGGTTCTTTCGTTATACATACCATAACAAACGCCGTGAAATGGGGCTTTGTCCAGTCGCACAACTTTCTCTGAAAGAAGCGCGCGAACTTGCCAAGCATTATAGTGCTATTCTCAGAGAAGGCAATGACCCTATTGTCTTTCGAGAACAAACCGTCTTAAAACAGCAAAGCAACATGTTCAGTGAGATTGCAATTGCGGCTTTTGAAAGTAAAAAAGCAGAGTTAAAAAATGAAGGCAAAAATGGGCGCTGGTTTTCTCCGCTGGAATTGCATGTTATTCCACACATAGGCAGCCTCTCTATAGAAAAATTAACGGCTAATATCATTCGCAATATTCTTGCGCCCCTTTGGCATGAAAAAGCAGATACAGCACGAAAAGCGTTAAACCGTATTAACATTTGCTTGAAATATGCGGCTGCTCTTGGTTTGGAAGTTGATCTACAAGCTTGTATGAAAGCACGCGCCCTTTTAGGAAAGCCCCGTACTACACCAACAAATATTCCTGCTATGCCATGGCAAGAAGTTCCGGCATTTTATCAGAGCTTAGATGATAATATCCTTTCAAATTTAGCACTGAAGCTCTTGATTTTGACAGGAGTACGGTCATATCCATTGCGCTATTTGCGTCTTGAACAAATAGATAAAAATATATGGACGATACCCAAAGAAAATATGAAGGGTATTGTAGGGAAAGTTTCAGATTTTCGCGTGCCATTGAGTAATGAAGCTTTAAAAGTGATTGAAAAATCTCTCCCCTTTGAAAAAAATGGTTTTCTCTTTTCTGGTCTTACAGGCAAGCCAATTTCTGATGCAAGCATGGCAAAATATATGACAGTTTGTGGTTTGACTTATCGCCCCCATGGTTTTCGTTCCAGTTTACGGGATTGGATAGCAGAAACAACATCAACACCTTTTGAGATTGCAGAAACTGTTCTTGCGCATTCAGTTGGGAGTTCAGTGACAAAAGCTTATATGCGGACAGATTTTTTAGAACAACGACATACCCTTATGGAACAGTGGGCTGCATTTATAACAGGAGCGACCTAAGGGGATCAAATTGTTAATGTTTTGAAAACCACTGTTTGAGATGTGTAAAACGACATTATTTCTTGCATCTGCGAGACGCGCGAAATTGATAATTCATTTGCTAAACAGTTTCGCACATCTCAGAATGTATTTAGAGTCGGATATTTGGTTTTTGTGTAAAAATACTTACAAACGCATCCATAATACGTGAAAAATCAAGCGCTAAT
>NZ_JBHIRW010000082.1:0-3684 GCF_042197445.1 Bartonella sp. AA1HLJMS
ACAAAAGGTTTAGCAGCATTTGCACGCTTGAGACGTGCGTAGACTTGATTGGAAACTTCAACAAATGGATTATTGGGAGTTGAGGTTTCAAAACGAACAGTGCTTTTATTATCGCCAACAACACACATTGGCTTGGTGATGATTGCTTTCATCTTCGCTCCTTTTGAGGCAATGAATTAATGACATCATTGGTTATTGAATGGCTTTTGATATGTGCAAAATAGATTAGTCTGTTTTAACAATAAAAACAGCAACTTAATCCTTTTTGAAAGCTTAAGATTTTACCAAATTTTAGGGGATATTTTTGAATTTTAGACGCAATACAACCACTGCCATATTGGCACTAAATACGATTTTTCATACATTGTCAATAGAAAAAATCTATATTTTGTATTTTTTTTATTTTTTTGACAAAATTTAGTATTTTAAAAGCCGCTTTTTGATTTGTTATAAATAACAATATATTTGTTTTATTTAAACATTTTAGATGTCAAATTATATTTATGAACAGTCAAGAATTAAAAAGATATCTTACAAAACATGGTGCAGTTTTACCTCAGGGAAAGTCGTCCATTTGCTTGTAAAACGTGGTTCTAAAAAAACGGTTTTGCCAATGCATGGTGCGTGGAAAGAATTAAGAATAGGATTAGTTCAAAATGCTGCTTAAAATTTAGCGGTTTTGTGTAAAATGTTTATGAAGTGCATTCAGAGCAACATACAGCGAACCGACAAGATGTGGCAGTGATTGATCTTCACTAACAAGATACTGTAGCGCGGCATAAAGGTTGTGCTGTCTATAAAGGCATTGTGCTTCTTTTAGCACCTCTTTCATTGCTTCATAGTAATGAGTAGTTTTTTCAATCCATTGTTTTTTTGCCTCTTCATTTAAAGATGGAGTAAAGTCATCATAAATTGCATTTGGTAAGGCTTTTGCACAGAGGTAATTATTTCTCACTTCAAGATATTTTTGTGCAGCATCATACTGATCTTGATTAATCACACCTTGCAGATAAAGCCGCCCAATATAGGTACCGGAAAGCGGATTTTTTGCTTCTTCTATGGTCAAGCCAAAACGTTTGGCACATATTTCTATTGCCAACTTATCAATGGGATCATGAGGCATTTTTGTCCGTGAGATACGACCATTTGGTTCTCTGATACATCCTTTAATTCGAGGACGACCACGTTTTGCATGTTTTTTTCTTTTAGCCATATTTTTTCAATCAGAATGGGACGCTATCGTTAAGAGCTGTTCTACAATCTTGAGTACCTGAAGCGATAGCATAATTTTGAGAAGTAATAGGTGAAGGGGTAGGGGATGCTGATTGATCTTTCTTTGCATCAAGCAAATACAACTCGCCTTTGAATTGTGGTAAGACAATCTCTGTTGTATAACGGTCATGCCCATTTTTATCTTGCCATTTGCGTGTCTGTAATTTTCCTTCTATGTAAACCTTTGAACCTTTGTTGAGATATTGAAGTGCAATTTTTGCCAAATGTGGATTAAAAATCACAACTGAATGCCATTCTGTTTTCTCTACTTTTTGATTGGTTTTTTTATCTGTATAGCTCTCAGAAGTCGCTATACTAAAATTGACTATTTCTGCTCCAGAATTCATTGTTTTGCTTTCGGGATTAGCACCAAGGCGCCCGATTAACGTCACTTTATTTAGCATATTTGTAGCCCCATTAGATTTGCAATTTATACATAAAAAATCTTAGAATGATTTGCATATTTATTCAATTATTTCAGTTCAGTAATAACAGTTTTTTAAGTATTACATTATAATATTATTTGACAAATTATTCATCAAAAAAACCATGTCACACAAATGGCATGGCTTTCTTATTTCTGCTTTTAACTTTTCAATAAATATCCTTTCATTAAGAGTCTGTATCAAACTTTTTTGTTCGATTTATTGTTGACTATCGAACCTTTTTGTGCGATATTCATTTTATGAAAAAAGGGGGAGGCTAAATGAAACGAGAAGCACTGCTTAGAGAATTACGTAAAGAAGCCAGAAAAAGAGGCATTCATTACAGTGAAGCTCCTGATGCAGGCAAAGGGTCACATTATTTGGTAACTTTTGGAGACAAGACAACCGTTATAAAATCTGGTGAATTGACCCCACTTTACGTGAAAATAATAAAAAAGCAGTTGGGGGTATGAGTTACTCTCTCAACGGCTTTAATTTTTCGTTTCAAAAGCATTTTGATCATGGCGAGGAGACCTAAACATGGAATACACGTATCAAGCAAAACTGGAATCTGATCCAGATGGTAGTTTTATTGTAACCTTTCCAGATGTACCAGAAGCAATAACAGCTGGAGAAAATAGAGCAGAGGCATTAGAGAATGCTGTTGAAGCTTTAGGGTTAGCATTACGGAGCTATCCTATGCGTGGTTTGCCTTTACCAATGCGACAACAGTATAAAGACCTTGTAGAGGTTACGGTAGATGCGTGGAATGCTCTTAAGCTCGCAGTGGTAGAAGCCTTTAATGAAGCGAATATCACAAAAACAGAATTGGCACATCGTTTGGGTAAAAAAGAAACAGAAGCAAGACGCATTCTTGATCCAAATTATCCAACTAAGCTTCAAACACTAGAGCAAGCACTGAGTGTTCTTGGCAAGCAAGTCGTTATTACAATCAAAAATGCGGCTTAACTTCCTCCCCACTTTTAAAATGGGGAGTTATGTTTTTAAATCTAAGCAGCTTTTACGACAGATCTTGCTAGAACCTGTTTTGCTTCTTTAATAAGAGCTTTGTATTTTCTGTTTTCTTCATCTACTCTGAAGGCATCAAGAAGACGCATATGAATAGGACCTAAAAGATATAAAACTTTTTCGCCAGCGTTCATTCCCTCCCAATAGCTTGGCAAATCAAAACGCGTATCATTATCATAATCAACAGCTTGGTTTCTTAGTTTCTTTTCACACTCAATAAAGTAACGGCGTGCTTGACGTCCTTTCTCATTGCGTTCAACCATTGAGAGCTCTTTCGCCATGTCTAGGGTGAGATGATATTCTGTACTTGGACGACCGCCTTTAGGTTTCGGTAAATTTTTACCGAAACTCACAAAGCCTTGATTTTCTTGAGAGGCATTAGGTTTTACTCTTTTTTGAGTAAAACTCACAAAGTCCTGATTTTCTTGAAAAGAATATTCTTCAACCCGTCGTGAAGTCCAATCGTTGAAGCGTATATTAACTTCTAAAAACGTATGCAACTCGCGTGCATTGACAGTTTGAACTGTTTCTTTTCCAATAGTTTGTTCTGTAATTTTAATAAGAGTGTTCATGATGAATTCCTTGTTACTTAATATGTTTTCATTGACATTCTAAAAGAGTGCCGGGTGCTGAAAACACGGTAACAAGTCCGTCGTTACGCTTTCCCCATGAAGGTATTGTATAGCATAACTACACCCGACAAGATCGTTATATGCTACAGCATATAACGAGTCAAAATCTTTAATGTCTAGAAGATTAGTTATTTCGGCAACTAATCCGCTTGTTATCAAGGTGTTTTCAGGCACCTAATTCGATTATTCATATTGCTGTAATAATGTCAAGCGGCTTCCGATAATTTTTTGATCTCTTTATTGATCTCATCTATAAGAGGTTCGTAATTGAGAACGCTTTTCGGAATAGCACCACCGTAAACCCATGCTTTCACCTGCGCTTTGGT
>NZ_JBHIRW010000083.1:0-3632 GCF_042197445.1 Bartonella sp. AA1HLJMS
ATTTCATATGAGTTACAAACTATCTTTTGAAAGGCTTTAAAGATTACATACTCTCATAAGACATGTTTTAATCATTCTCTAAAATAATCTAATTTGTCGGTTCAATTTACTGACACATAACTGACAAGTTTTAATCAATTCACATCATGGTTATCTTTAAAGATTGTACTCTTGATATGAGTTATGTTTTTAAAATACTAACCTATTGAAATATAATGTTTTTAATTTTTCTCATTAAAAAAATAATAGAGGGTCTAAAAAGAACTGACAAAACTGACACAACTGACAAAAGCCTATTAAAAGGGATTTTACTGATCTCTATAATGATCAGTTGCTATTGAGATATTTTCATAACAGACAATAAATCGCAATTATTCTATTTATCGTTTCTCTTATGACAATGAAAAATGATGTCATGGCTATAAAGCATATAACAGTTATAAAGAATGCGTAAAAACAGTAGCTTTATTTGAATAAAGCAAAAATGCAAATGAATGCGTTGGTTATAAGAGCGCGGTGCTTATTAAGATAGTTCAAATGATAAATGCGTTATAAACAAAATTCACAAAAAAATTAAAATTCATTTAGTGACAAAATTGATAGGTTATAAAGTTAAAAATACGCATTATGAGAGCGTTTCTAAATATTATAAATGTATAGATTCAAACAATAACGCAATCGTTTCTAAAGCCAATAATATAGATTTAAAAGCATATAAATATAAAAGAAGCAATTAATAAGCATAAGATATTATCAATACACAACGTATTTAAAAAATAAAAAAATATCAAAAAAGATAAAATATTATTTGACAATAAATACGTATTTTGTTATATAAATAATCAAGTGATTCAAAACACTAAACTACTAGCAAATGGGTTACGAAATAACCTTTCCAAAGTCTTTAAAATACTGACTTTCTTTTATGCTTTTGTTAGCATATATAGTGATTTTGTCGGGTGTGGTTTGTTATAAAAAACCCTTATGGGGAAGGCATGCCAACGGACTAGTAGCCGTGTTTTGAGCGCCCGGCGCCCTATAAGGGTGTCAATTTCAAAACCTTTGTAAACTACTAGGATTAATAAAATGAATTCTATATCAAAAAACACCTCCCTTATATCTTTAAATGCAAATGAAACCGCGCTTGCTAATCAACAAGAGCCTGCAAAAAAATACGAATTTACAGGAGAGACAATAGAGGTTGGCTTTAAAACCCTTCATAGAATTCGCGCTTTAAGAGATTTTGGAGACGTAAAAAAGGTGATTTAGGCGGGTTTATACAAGGTGAAAGTAATTTATCCCATGATGGCAATTGCTGGGTGGGCGGTAAAGCCAAGGTTTATAGTAATGCAAGGGTTTACGATAATGCCGTTGTAAGTGGGTATGCCCATGTGAATAATATTGCTTGTATTTATGAAAATGCAAGGATTTATGGCAAGGCGGTTGTGGCTGGCAATATCTATGGCAATGCTCATGTGTATGGCTTTGCATGTATTTATCCGGATGCTCATATTTTTGGTAATGCTCATGTTCATTATTACGCTTGTGTTTTTAATGATACAAAAATTTATGATAATGCGAAAATTTCCGGATATGCTTGTATTTTTGCAAATGTAAAGATTTTTCGCAATGCGGTTATCAAAGGTGACACTTGGGTTCGCAATAATATTGAAGTCTGTAGTAAAGAAATTGTCTATAATGACCAGTCACTAAAAGACGCTGCGTAAATAAGACACGGGCGTGGCGGGGGCGCCCCTCTTTTAAACATTTCATTTTTAAATTTATCAAATATGAACTTAGGGAGTTACCTATGAACGCTATAACTGTGTCTAAAAAATACGAATTTACTAATGAAACACGTTGCGTGGCTGGTCATACTTTACACCGTATTAAAGCCATTAGAGATTTTTCTGATGTAAAGGCGGGCGACCTCGGCGGCTTTATTGAAAAGGAAAGTAACTTATCACATGATGGTAATTGCTGGGTAGCTAATGAGGCTTGTGTTTATAATAATGCTCTTGTTTCTGATAATGCTACTGTTTTTAATTATGCTCGTGTTTTCGATAATGCAAAGGTATTTGATTTTGCTAGTGTTTATGACAATGCAAAAATACATGATAATGCCTTGGTTTTTGGATATGCCTTTGTTTACAAACATGCTCGTGTTTTTAATAACGCTGCTGTATGTGATAAGGCTGTTATAAGAGACAATGCAAAAGTCTATGGGAATGCTTTTATTAATTGGTATACACGTATTGAAGACAATGAAACGATTAATCTTGCATCTCAAATTTCTGATGACGCTTGTGTCTCTTTACCTATAACAAAAAAATACGAATTTACGAATGAAACACGTTGTGTGGCTGGTCATACTTTACACCGCATTAAAGCCATTAGAGATTTTGCTGATGTAAAGACTGGTGATTTAGGTGGTTTTATCGAAAAGGAAAGCAATCTCTCTCATGATGGCAATTGCTGGGTCTATGATAATGCTACCGTTTTTTGGGAAGCTGTCGTTTCTGACAATGCAAAAATACATGATAATGCTTGTATTAATAGAAATGCTAAAGTTTATGGCAATGCCGTTGTTAATGATGATGCATGGGTTTTCGGTGCAAATGCTCATGTTTATGGCAATGCAAAAATATTAGGCTCTGCTCGTATTGATTGGGCTGCTCATGTTTACGATAATGCCGTCGTTTCTGACAATGTATATGTTTGTTACTTAGTAAAAATCTTTGGCAATGCTCATGTTTATGGCAATGTTTATGGGTATGCTCATGTTTCTTATGATGCTACGGTTTTTAGTTATGCAAGGGTCTATGGTCGTGCCATTGTTGCTGGCTCGGCTCGTATTCATAGCTATGCCAAGGTTTATAATTATGCCTTTATTAATGGTCGTGCAAAAATACATGGCAAGGTCTATGGCGGTGCTTTGGTGGGCGGTTGTGCTGAAATTTATGGCTCTGTTTTTGGCAATGCCAAGGTTTTATTCTATACTAAGGTCTGGGGACGTGCTTATGGCAATGCGAAATTAACCAAGAAAAGCAAAGTAAAGGAAGTTCCTATAAATTATGAAGTTTATGAAAGCGATAACCTTGTCAAGATTGTTGATGAAACAGAATAAAATAGACATGGGGGTGCCTTCTTGATGACTATAAACGCATTATAAGATAATTGCTTAATATACATATCATAAAAGAGAGCATTCATAAAAGAAAGCCGTGTCAAGTGATATGACGCGGCTTTCAAATAGCGTTTCTTATTGATTAAAATGAATCATCCACAATGGAGTAATCAGTACATATATCCAAAACGTATCATATTGCAAGCGCTCTATGAGAGATATGAAAACTTATCAAAAGGAATGTAAATGATGCATATGATCTTTAATCACTCATTTGAATGAGAGAGCCTATAAACGCTTGTTATGGCTATCAAACCTATCAAACAAATCAAAACGCTCGGTAGCTTTAACAATCCAATCAAAAGCAAATGCATATTAAGTGAATGTCTTGTAAAAACGTTCTTTTTAGCTTGCAAGCATTGGTTTTTAAAAGCAGCTTTTCATAAGATAAATAAACAAACGCTTTTATAAAGTGTAAGGTTTTTAAGATTTTGCTCTGCTGTGA
>NZ_JBHIRW010000084.1:0-3572 GCF_042197445.1 Bartonella sp. AA1HLJMS
TCGGAATCGGACGCCGGTGGCAGAATCCCCACCACAATTCCAAGAAAGGAACTTGATCTTTGTATCAATGATATCGGGGGAATACCACCAAAACCTCAAGATAGTATTGTAATCATTTCCCCTGAAAACAACAAAGCCCCCTCTTCTCAAGAGCACTTCGTGATCACAGATGTCCAAGCCTCTGAATCCGGTATGTATAAGCTTATCTTGCGGGAGATAAAATAGTGATGTACATTTATACGATATACTACTTAAAAATCAATAAGGGCGCCCAAGAGATCGGATTACTGCTGTAAATCTTGGACTTGAAAAGGCGGTGAATTGGTAATTCCATGGTACGCCAGTACGGCGACTAATTTGGCATCCTTGATATGTTATCGTTACTGATGCAATTCGTGTCCAAGTAGTTCGTTCATTCCTTTTAGAGCTTTCAAATACAATGGCTTGATCTGTTACCAAAAGACGTCCAAAAAGTGTGGTCTTTTTATTAATATCAAAGGAAACGCGTTCTTGAACACCCAACAATTTTTCATTGCGTGCTAAACGATAATCGTATTCACTTGCATCAAGTTCTCGAAACATTTCACATGCTTCAGAAAAACTAGTTATTTCAATATCTGGTAGCAACATTGCAACTTGTTCTTCAAAAAGCTTTACTTTTTTATTTTCAAAATGGACAGCGATCCCCAAAAGTAAAACAATAATAATGGCGACTAATAACCATGGTGAAATACTTATTATTGCTACTATACTCCCAATCAATAGAGCACAAAGCAGAAAAATCTTGATCCCCTTTTCCAATCGTTCGTTTTTAAGTGCTGGAGACGTTTTATTAATGACTGAAAAATCAGAAGAAGAGTGTGCATGAGAAGGCGACACTGAAACCTGTTCTGGAATCTTCTTTTCAAAACGTTTTTTGCGTTTGTATCGCCAATAAGCAAAAATAGACAATGCAAAAAATGCAAAGCAGATTAACCAAAACCATCCCCAAAAGCCTAGGCCATCATTTTCATCTGATTTATTGTCTTGAGTGGGTGCGATTTTCTTATCAGTATTCTCAACTGGTGCCTGAGCCATGCTTTCATCTTGAGTAGCAACATCTATTGACGGAGTCGAAGAGGGGGTAACAACTTCATTATTATGTACAACTTGATCTGGTTTGTCTTTCTGTACAGCAACACCTACTATTGGAGCACCGACAAATAATAGAGCGCCAACACAAAGAGTCTTTAACCCCATTTTGCGCCATTTTTTTCTACATACGAAAACGATCCCAGTGATAATAATTGGTAAAGATAACAACCATACAATAATCGCAATTGTATCAAGTACGTCGCGCATTACTCCCCCTCCGCTATAAATAAAAAGAGAGAGATTTTAAAGTGAGTCGATAAATAAAGTAAAGATGTGCCTATATAATTTAGAAAAATGTAATATTATCTATTGACATCATCATAAGGATATGAATAATCGAATCAGGTGCCTAACGAACACCTTAAACCAATAGCGGATAGATTTCCGATACAATCTTTTCTCCGCACATTAAAGACTTTGACTCATTGTATGCTACGTGCATATAATAATGTTGTCGGGTGTGGTTACACTATACAATACCCTAACGGGGAAAGTGTGACGACGGACTATTGGCCGTGTTTGTTAGCACCCGGCACTCTATTTAGAGCGTCATTAACAAACATCTAACCAATAGGAGTTCATAATGAACAATCTTATAGAAATATCAGAACAGGTCATTGATCAAGAAACTGTTCAAACTGTTAATGCGCGTGATTTACATGCGTTTTTAGAGATAAAAGCCCGCTTTAATGATTGGATTAAAAATCGCATTAAAGAATGTAAGTTTCAGGAAAATATAAACTTTATAACGCTTACTAAAAATTTAGTAAACGGTGGAAAGGTAAAAGAATACCACATTACATTAGACATGGCTAAACACCTTTCCATGATCGAACGTAATGATAAAGGACATGAAGCACGTCAATACTTTATCAAATGTGAACGGCTTTTAAAACAAGTAACCACACCACAGATAGCCGCTCCACAAGTTGATTATTCCAAACCCGAAGCATTACTTGGTGTTTTGAATCACTTACAAAGTCAAATTGAGCAGAAAGATCATGTTATTGCAGAATTAGCACCAAAAGCAGAGGCACTTGAGGGTCTAAAACGTTCTGATGGTCTGTTTGGTCTTATCGAAGCAGCAAAGATGTTGGAGGTGCGACCAAAGGATTTAACAGATTACTTGCGTAAACATGATTGGGTCTATCGGCGTGCTCCAGGAGCGCCATTGTTACCTTATCAGGATAAGATCAAGAAAGGATTCATGGATTGCCCTGCTATCACCATTCAAAGACCAGATGGAACAGAAAAGGTGCTGCCTTCAACGAAAATCACATCCAGAGGATTGGCATGTTTGAGAGAACAAATCTTTGGGGGTGTGCAATGAATAGCAGTGTCGATTTTTTGTGCGATTTATGGATGGCATTGTTTAAGCTTTCTAATCATCGAGGCATTGGAGATGAGGACTGCAATGCTATAGTTGAGGTAATGGAATCGGTCGTAGATGCTCTGGTTTTAAAGCTTCAAGATGACGTGCCCAATATTACAAAAATCTTGGCAATTTTGACAGATTTTGGAGCTTCAGAACTTCCACATCGTATGGATTCTTTGTTGCGAACTTATGAACCAGATTTAGAGAGCCCCATTAAAAAGGTTGCTTAATTAAAAAAATAGAACTCCCCTCCCTATCGTTAAAGGTAGGGAGTGGTTAAACCCTACATTCAAATTTATTGATTTTGGCAAATTCGTCTGCTTTTTCAGTTTGTAATATACTAACGTCATAAGCAGCTTGCATGTTAAGCCAAAATTCAGCAGTAGTATCAAAAAAATAGGCTAATCTTAGTGCTGTATCGGGAGTCACTGGACTATTTTCAGCAACAATACGTTCTATTCTCGTGCGTGGAACATTTAATGCTTTTGCAAGAGCATAAGCAGAGAGAGCATATTCTTTTAAATATTCCTCTCGTAAAATTTCTCCGGGATGAATCGCTATATAATTTTTCATCTCGACCTCCTACAGATCAATGATAATCTACGATTTCAACTTCATAGGCACCATTAGAGCGCCATTCAAAACAAATACGAAACTGGTCATTAATACGGATAGAATATTGACCTTTACGCTCTCCTTTCAACGCTTCTAGACGATTTCCCGGAGGACTGCGCAAATCTTTAAGATCAACTGCTTTATCGAGCATAAACAACTTTCTTTGGGCTATACGCACTAGAGTGGTGGGAAAGCCTCTGGGCAGATTGCCTTCTAAAAGATCTTTACACCGCTTATCAGCAAAAGATTCAATCACCAAATCACCTTTATTCGTTCTTTTACGTATCATAACACGATACCAATATAAAGAAAAGGATAAATGTTAAATAACAGGAGCCCCCATGCATCCCCGCGAGACGATAAGAGAAACATTTGTTGCTTTGATAAAGGCAGCAAAGACGGCAGCTGGTGACAATGTTTTCAATATGCGTGACTTCAATTTATTTAT
>NZ_JBHIRW010000085.1:0-3534 GCF_042197445.1 Bartonella sp. AA1HLJMS
AACGATAAATGGCATCATGGGGACACCCCATATCGTTGGAACACGTGTTGCTCCTTTGAATAGGGGGAATTCTTTTTTTTCTTGCGATTTCATGGAATGTTCTCGTCACTGGAGGTGAAATAATATGTGGCTAATATAAAAAGCTGCACCAGCAATAATGACACTGAATGCCCATCGCATAAAGGTAGCTCTTGCGATAATGCGAAATATATAAATAAGCAAAAGTAATAAAAGAACGATAGCAGCAACGATAGGAATAATTATACTTAATCCATATTGCATCCCTATGAAAACATCTAAACTCTTTGTTTCTGTCTGAGCATATGCAGATTGAGTTATTAATAACATAATCAAAGTTATAAAAATAGCACTAATCTTACATATTTTTGATTGAAGCGTATTTAATTGTTTCATATCTTTTATCCCCTTTTAATTAAAGTTGCTATAAATAAATTCCTTTTTTCGTAGTATGAGCGATATTATTACTGGTACAAATCTATAATCAACGAACATTAAAAACATTACGTATTATACTAATTTATGCTTGACCTGTAAATAGCAGTTTAGCAAGTTGGGTTGCCGAGCCAGCAATGACAACGCCGATTGCCCACCGTACAAACGTATCTTTTCCTATGTAGCGGCCTGCGTAACCAATTGCTAAGCACAAAAGTATCACGGCAGCAGCAACAGGAATAATGTGATCAATAAGATCTTTTTTTAGAGCATTTAGAGCTTTTTCAGCAGGAGCTAATTTTGCATTTGCATATGCAGACTGTGTTATAAAAAATGCAATTATAGCTGTAGAAATTACTATGATTCTGTTGTTATTTTGTGTTTGGACATTAATTAATTTTCGCATATTTTACTTTCATTAAATTTTCATGAATATTTTATACTTTTTAAAATAAACAAATTGGTATCTTTATATGTTACAAATAGCAAGTATAAACTCTTACTTTAAAAACATTATGTGTTATATAAGCTTATTATTTACCTATAAATAACAGTGTAGAAAGTTGTGTTGCTGAGCCAGCAATGACAACGCCGATCGCCCACCGTACAAACGTATCTTTTCCAATGTAGCGCCCTGCATAGGCAATTGCTAAACACAAAAGTATAACAGCAGCGGCGAGAGGGATAATCGTTTTTAAGTCATTTTGGAGTGCATCTAACGCCTTTTTTGCAGGATCTAATTTTACATTTGCATATACGGGATTCGTTATAAAAAAGGCACTTAGAGCTGCAGAAATTACGATAATTTTGTTATTATTTTTTAATTTGAGATTAATTAATTTTTTCATATTTTACTCTTATCAATACTTTGTATATTCTTAATATAAACGAAATATCACATAATATTTTTAAATTTATCAAACATAAACTCTCACATTAGAAACATTATGTATTATAAAGACTCACACTTGCCCCTTGAATAACAGGCTCGCAAGTTGGGTTGCTGAGCCAGCGACGATAACACCGATTGCCCACCGTACAAATGTATCTTTTCCGATGTAACGTCCAGCATAACCAATTGCTAAGCATAAAAGGATAACGGCAGCAGCAACAGGAATAATATTAGTAGTAAGATCTGTTTGCAGAGTTTGTAAAGCATCTTCAGCTTTTAGTTTTGCATACGCAGGATGTACTATAAAAAATACACTTATAGCCGAAGAAATTGCTGTGATTCTGTTGTTATTTTTTAATCGGAAATCAATTAATTTTTTCATATTTTACTCTTAATTAATGCTCTTATTAATACTTTGTATTTATTATTATAAAACATATGAGATTTTTATATGTGTATAATAATTAGATATAAAACCTTATGATAAAAATATTATGCATTATATAGACTTACGCTTGCCCCTTGAATAACAGGCTCGCAAGTTGGGTTGCTGAGCCAGCGACGACAACGCCAATCGCCCAGCGTATAAATGTATCTTTTCCGATGTAGCGTCCAGCATAACCAATTGCTAAGCATAAAAGTATAACAGCAGCAGCGACAGGAATAATATTAGTATTAAGATCTTTTTGGAGTTCTTCTAAAGCTGTTTTTGCAGGAGCTAAACCGTTTGCTTGGGCCCATACGGGATGTATCATAAAAAATATAGTTATAGCTGCAGAAAGTGTGATGATTTTGTTATTGTTCTTTGATTGGAAGCTAATTAATTTTCGCATATTTCTCTCATTGAAGGTTATAGATAACATTTTGTATCATAGTTACTATCTTTAGTTTTAACTAACTGTACCTGTGAATAACAGCTTCGCAAGTTGGGTTGCTGATCCAGCGATGATAACACCGATTGCCCATCGTATAAATGTATCTCTTTCAATGTAACGTCCTGCGTAACCAATTGCTAAGCACAAAAGTATAACGGCAGCAGCAACAGGAATAATATTGGTAATAAGGTCTGTTTGTAGAGCTGTTAAAGCGTCTTTAGCATTCTTTATTTCTGCATATGCGGGATAGGTTATAAAAAACGCAGCTATAGTCGCAGAAATTACAATGATTCTGTTGTTATTTTTTGATTGAAGGTTGATTAGTTTTTGCATATTTTACTCTTATTAAAGTTTCATGAATGCTTTGTATTTCTATCATAAATGGAATAGAATTTTGCCATATTAATAATTATTAGATACAATTTTATCTTAAAAACATTTTGTATTATACTTATTCACACAACACCTGTAAATAGCATTTTAGCAAGTTGGGTTGCTGATCCAGCAATGATAACACCGATTGCCCATCGTATAAATGTATCCTTTTCGATGTAGCGCCCTGCATAGAGAATGGCTAAGCATAAAAGTATAACAGCAGCAGCAATAGGGATAATATTTCCAATGAGGTCGTTCTGTAAAGCCTCCAAAGCAGTTTTTGCATTTGTTAATTTTACTTGAGCATATACAGAATTGCTCATAAAAAATATAATTAAAGTTGCAGAAATTTTAATATTTCTATTTCTAACTATTGTTTGAAGGGTATTTGGTTGTCTCATATTGTTTGTCTCAATTTAGATTTCTCTTTAGAATAAAAAGATATTTTATACTGAATGACTTTAATATTCATTCTCATTACGCGCCTGTGAATAACATATTTGCAAGTTGGGTTGCTGAACCAGCGATAACAACACCGATTGCCCATCGTACGAACGTATCTTTTCCGATGTAGCGTCCTGCATAAGCAATTGCTAAGCACAAAAGTATCACGGCAGCAGCAAGAGGGATAATCGCTTTCAAGTCTGTTTGGAGAGCAGTTAAAGCTTTGTTGGCAGGATCTAAAACTACTGCTTGGGCTAACACAGGATTGGCCATAAAAAATACAGTTAAGGCTGCAGAGGTTTTAGTAGCTTTATTCCAGATTATTGTTTGAAGAGTTTTTGATTGTTTCATATTGTTTGTCTCAATTTAGATTTTTCTTTAGAATAAAAAGATATTTTATACTGCATGACTTTAATAGTCATTCTCATTACGCGCCTGTGAATAACATATTTGCAAGTTGGGTTGCTGAACCAGCGATAACAACACCGATTGCCC
>NZ_JBHIRW010000086.1:0-3486 GCF_042197445.1 Bartonella sp. AA1HLJMS
ATATACACTTCAACAACCATCAGAAACGGCCTATGCTCCCCAAAAGCCACTAGGAAATCCCTATGATAGACTTGGTGGGAGACCGAGTGATGGGCGACGCACCGACGGACTCGTAAACCCCTATTCAATAACGGATCTGGCGGCGCAAGGTTGGCAAACACCCTACGACACAGTTGGTGGAGGTGCGCAGGGTGGACGACATCCCCATGAACCAGAACATCTCTATGCAGAGCTTGACTTTAGTGAACGTGGTGAGCACTCTCCCCAAAGACCTCTCGAATCTGTCTATACAACGGTTGGCATGGGAGCTGAAGGTGGGCAAGAATCCCAACAACTAGAAAATCCCATCTATCAAGGCGTTGGAGGAAGAAAAATCTCCCCTCCCAGAACCCCAAAAGATGTGGTTACAACAAAGCTTTTAAAAAACGTAGACTTTCAATATGGTGTAAGAGAAATCCAAGAGCGATGCAGAGTTGTTTATAAAAACGAGCATGCTTTGAATGGACCACTTGCGAAGATCCTTGATGATCCTCAGGGTGCAGAAAAAGTCTTATTGGAGCTTGCAGAAAATCCTGAAAGCGCTGGTAAGCTTGCAGGTCACAAAATACTTGGTGTAAAATCTCCAAGCCGCAGAGAAGCTGAAGAGAGTTTTGCTCCCCTTTGCTCAGCTCTTGAAAGACATATACATAATACACAAAAGCTCCATAAACAGTTTACACGGGAGCAGGAAAGAGAAAGAAGTCAAAGACACGAAAGTCCAGAAAGAGACCCAGAACACAGACATCACCACCATCATCATCACGCAAGAGGACGAGAACACAATAGTCCAGAGCACAGCCCACAACGACAAAGACATGGAGAAAAAGGAATGGCTTTTGCCATGTAAGTGGACATAAACGTAAAAACAGATCAATTTTTGTTTTTCGTTTAATCACTTTTTCAGTGAGTTTCTTGGCGCAAATCGTTTCATCGGGATTGCGCCAAGAGTTGTTTTAGAATGTTACAAAAAATAGTTCTAAAAGTGGATCCTGTAATTTATTGTAACTTATTGATAAAATTTCATAAAAAAACTGTATAAAAGACATAAATGTTCATTACATATCAATATTGAATAGCGCAGAATCTTTGGAGGTCATTCGGTTGGATATCTTCCTTTATATCAAAGTTATCAAAACTAAAAGTGGGGAATGCACCAAAGAGGTTTTCTAAAAATATTGAAAGGAAATATGTATGAAAAAACATCATCCACATCCTTCTGCAAATCCAGAAGCCCTCTATGCAAAAATTAATAAACCAACTAGAGGAAACCAGCGCGGACCAACCCCAGAAGAGGAAGTTCTATACGCATCAGTTAGCACCTCTTCCCCTCTTTCAAGAGACAGACATCATGCTCAAAGGAGTGAAGATCCTGAAACCGACTATACAACGGTTGCTTCTCCAAGACATGAAACTGATGTTCTATACGCATCAGTTAGCAGCGTTACCCCTTCTTCAAGAGGTAAACATCAAAGGACAGAAGATCCTGAAACCGACTATACAACGGTTGCTCCGCACCAAAGAGGAAAGCCTTCATCTTCCCTCACAGCTGATCAAATAAGTGTCATGCTTTTAAAAAATCCACACGTCCAAGCACATGCAGAAGAAGTCATACACTGGAGTAAAATTGTTTATGGCGATGATACGATTTTCCAGCAGCACTTGCAAGGAATACTTACAGATCCCACTAAAGGAAAAGACCTTTCAAATCAACTTGCTGAAAATCCTGAATCTATACATAAACTTGCTGGCCGCTCCACACTTGGCTTAAAAAATCAAACACGCAAAGCAGCTGAAGATGGTTTTAGATCGCTCGTTGATGCCGTTGATGGTTATACAAAGGCTGTACAAGACGCAGCAACAAGACTATCGCAAACCCCTCTAGCGGAACAAAGACGCCATCAAGAAAATTCTCAGCAAGTTGAGAGACACCATCATCATCATCGTCATCATCACACAAGAGGACAAGAACACAATAGTCCAGAGCACAGCCCTCAACGACAAAGACACGGAGAAAAAGGAATAGCTTATGCCATGTAAGGGGGCATAAACATAAAAACAGATAGTTTTTGTTTTTCATGTAATCTTTTTTTCAGTGAGTTTCTTGGCGCAAATCATTTTATCGCGATTGCGCCAAGAATTGTTTTAGAATGTTACAAAAAATAGCCCTAAAAATGGCGCCTGTAATTCATGCCGACTATTGATAACTTATTGATAATATTTCACAAAAAAACTGTATAAAAGACACAAATGTCCATTAAGCTGATTGCAAATAGCGCAGATCTTTGGAAGCTCATTCAGCTCGATATTTCTTTTGTCTCAAAGCGATCCAAGCATAAAAGGCAAGAATGCACCAAAGAGGTTTTCTAAAACAATTTTTGAAAGGAAACATGCATGAAAAAAAAACACCCTCATCCTTTTCCATCCTCTTCAATACAAGAACTTATAAAGCTCTATGAACAAGCGGCGGCAGAGGTCTCAGGCGCAGCAGCCCCCCTTCCTAAAGAAACGCCTTCAAAAAGCAAAAGACTGTCATCCATACCGGAAGAAGATGAGGAAAGACAATCTTTTTTAAGCGAAGAAACTGTATATGCATCAACAAATCCAACAGCTTCGTTAACAAGAGGCGGCTCTACCAAAAGACCGCAAGAAGCTGAAACGACACACGCAACAATTCCTTCACAAGTTACCCAGAGGGCAACAAGAGTTATCTCAGAGGAAGAGATCATTCTATTGCTTCCACACCATTCATTGGTTCGAACCTATCAAGAAGAAATCCAACGTTTATCCGCAAGTGCCTATGGTAACCCAAACATTTTGCAAGAACAAATGCAGGAAATTCAAAGAGATCCCGCTGCAGGAGAAGAGCTCTCATGGCGCATGGCAGCCTATCCTGAAAGTATCGCTAAACTTTCCGGTACCAGCGCGCTGGGCTTCAAAAGTCGAGCACGTAGACAAGCGGAAGAGAGTTATTCCGCTCTCAGTGTCACTGTTGATTGTTATACAGAAGCTGTAAAACAGGCAAGAGAGAGCCTCTTACAATCTCCAGAGCAAGAACTCAAAAACTATGAACGCTTCATGGGGAAGGAAGCCGTCGCTAAACTTCTGCAAAAACCAGATCATCGCGAAAAAGAAACGCTTTCAGAGACAGAAATTTCTACCAAAATTCACCAACATTCAAAAGTCAGAAGACACCATGCCCAAATCAAATATTGGTGCACTGTTGTTTTTGGGAACGCAAACATTTTGCAATCACAAACAGAAGAGCTTTTCCAAAACCCTGAAACAATAGAACAGCTGGCACAGCAACTTGCCGGAAATCCTCAGTCTTTTAACAAATACACTGGTCGTAACTTTTGTGGCTTTAAAAATAAAGCACGCAGACATGCTGAAGCGGGTCTTTCTCACCTCATTGACGCCGCTGACAATTATGCAACAGCTGTAACACAA
>NZ_JBHIRW010000087.1:0-3483 GCF_042197445.1 Bartonella sp. AA1HLJMS
TTTAAATCGCTTTGTACGGTACCTTTTTGTCGATTTAAATGCATGCCTAATCGTAAAATGATCAGCACTTTTCACTACTTTGCTGTGGACCAAAGCGTTTCATTATCCCACCAATGCCATTTAGAGTCTCTTCAAGTTTTTGCTTGTGAATAACCGTAAGGGGGCTTGAATGCTCTTTCTCTGCTTGTTCTTTCAACTCCTTTTCACGGAATCTCAAAACAGCATTGCGTACAAAATTGGCTTTTCTCAAAAGACTGTTTTCTAAATCTCGACACAACCTGACAAGTTCTCGTGTGCTCGGAAAAAACGTATCGGATAAACAATTTATTTCATCACATAAAATCCGTTTGACCACTGTCATCAGTGACCATGCAGAGACATTTTCCAAAACCATTCCATAGGTCAACGCCATTCCCTCATGGTCTGATTGTTGTGCTATTTTCAAACCACACGACAGCATGCGAATAGCTTTTGCTATATCCTCTTTACCTGCTTTCACTGCGAAGAGCTCTTGCAATTGATCACCAGCCTCTAAAGCAATCGATTCCTGCTGTTTTGTTAATTGGCTGCCATCCTTCAAAACAAACGGACCGCTCGGAGGTATCATCGCATGAATGTGTTTCAAAATACCCTCGATTTCCGATATCAAGGAGACTGTCTGCGATACGCTTCCCAATGCTTTTTTGCTTTTGAGTGTAATCTCCATTGTTTCCACCGTTGTTGTTCGTGTTTTTCGTTTTCTCTAAATCATCAACCGCCTTGCGTACCCAGTTACGCCATGTTGCTTGCCAATCGATTTTGGTTGCATTTGCTTCGGCTTTTGAACGCCAATAATCTCGGAATTTTGCAATTTCGACTTTGACGCGCTCTGGAGGCAAGCCCTCTGCAATGGCAAAATCGTAATCGGGTTCAAAGTCTTCAGGCAATCGACAGCCCCGCTTAGCTTTTGACCGCTTAGCTTTTTTCGGAATGCTTGTCTGCTCGTGAATGGGAGGTTGGTTGTCTGATGAGGTTTTGATTTGCTCTGATGTGGTCTCAACAGCAGCAACCTCTGTTGGCTTGTCAACCTGTTCCTTTGTTTCTAAACTTTCAGAACCAATTTCTTTTTTTGCTAAAACGATAGTTTTAGTTTTTTTATATATATTCTTATTCTGGTTCTTTATAGCTTGATTTTGCTTAGCGTTTGCTTCAGCAAAAAAAACGTTTTGCTTGTCATTTGCTTCAGCAAAATTATTAACATGTTGTTTTGTATTGTTTTTTGCTTGTGCACCTTTTTTACCAGCCTCACTACGAACTTGCGATATGTGCTCTTTTTTATCAGAAAAATCTTTTAGCTCTTCTTCAACGCGCGTATTCCACAACCCATTATCTGTCTCAACAAGTTTATTATTTCTCATGAGATATTCGACAATAGCTGCAAATTTTTTCTGCGAACAATGACAAACGCGTGCAAGCGTTTGAAAATCTGTTTTAAGTGGTTCTTTTTTTTCATACATGTAAACGAGAAGGGTTATATAAACCCCCCGTTGTTCAGATGTCATTCCATTTGTACCACTTATCCAGTCATACAAATGGAATCTTATCCATGGCATACCATTAGACATGCGCATCCCCTTCTTTCATTAAATATAAATTAGTGATCATAATCCCCCCCTTAAGGCTGTTGCCTATTTATGCGTGAGCTGTGACAGAGCGCGTAGTCATAAGTTAAAAAAAATGAACTCACTCAATTCAAAAATACACTGCATGCTTCATCTCGTTGCATTCAATGTATAGACCGATTATATTTCTGAAAATTATCTATAAGATACTTTTTAAAACCATATGCGTCACTATATGCCCTGATGGACAATGAAGCTCCTAAAGTGCTTTGAGCTATCAAATTATCATTTGCATCAAGAGAAAAATTCCAATCAGAATCGCTAAAAACAATTGTGCTGCCGTCTGGAAAATCCATCTCTTTTATTGAATCTTTCAAAATGTGAAAAGTGTAATATGGTCTTTGCAATACCTTTGTAGAGCTTTGCATTTTTTTATGAGAGACATAAAAACAAAAAATCGTGATTACATTGGTCGTAAAAAGCATAATAATCGCTGCTAAACCGTAATCCATTTTATTTTCTTTCTCTACCTATTATTGTACCAGTGAACAAATACAATTATATTCAAAACGATAACCGATATGGACAGCAATGATATTGCTAAACCGTAATCCATTTTTATTTCCTTTCTTCCTATTATTTTTGCCTATTTAAGAGTGTGAATCGTGTTGCTGGTGTTCATTATTATCTGTAGGAGCAGCAATAAAAGCAGAACTAGAGCTAGAACTATCCTTCAACTTTTGCAGCTTTAAATAACTATTTAAAGATAGTCCTTTGCCTTGTTCCCAACGACAAACAGAAGCTTGCTTAACACCTAAAATATCTGCTAATTCCTTTTGTGTTAGCGATAAACACTTTCGGATAGATTTAATCTTTAATTTTTCCTCTGTGTCCATTTGAGTTAAGCTCCTTAATTTTAACCATATACGCAATTGTATAGAGTTAATTAAAAAAAACAATAGATTTTTTTAATTTTAAAATCATAAGTAACTAATTATGACGAAAAATATCATTGCGACATTGCAAGTATTGCAATCTGAGTTTGGTCTTAATCAAAAAGATCTTGCCGATAGATTAAATGTAACCCAAGCGACCGTGTCAAGATGGTTAGGAAGTGAATCAGATCCCAGAGGTTCACACAGAGACGCAATTTTAGAACTTTATAAAAGCTTAAAAGGTTATAATCAAATTACTACAGTTGTTCCTGTTATGGGGTATGTAGGAGCAGGATTAGAGATTGATACCGATGTTGAGCAAATCCCAGAAGATGGGCTTGAAACAATCGAAATACCATTTGATTTGCCTTTTGAAACAATAGGATTCATGGTTCGTGGAGATTCCATGTATCCCGTGTATAAAGATGGTGATTTAATCGTAGTTAAACATCTGCAAACAAAGCCAATGAGCGATTATTACGGTGATGAAGTTGTCGTTCTAACAGAAGATAATAGGCGTTTTATCAAACAAATTACTCGCTCTTCAGAGGGCATTGTACTCAAATCATGGAATGCGCTACCAATTAAAAATGCAAAGATAAAATGGGTTGGAGAAATAGTTGCAATATTACCGCGCAAATCCTATCGTCTACTTATGAAATAATCCCAATAAAGTTTTTGATTCTATTGCTTGTGAAGATGGCATTTAAGTGAAAATGCAAAAAAAATGAAATATATGCGATTTTTTGCTTGCTTGTATTTATACATTTACGTATAAGTAATTATACAAACCACGCACAAACAATCGCCAAGAGGCGTTAGGGAGGAAAAATTATGGAAAATCCAATTCTTATAAATTCTGATGAAATTTTATTAGTTGTCTATGATGATGATCAAAACATTGGTCGGTCGGGACCACTGGATGAAAGCCAAGTTCTAAAAATTAT
>NZ_JBHIRW010000088.1:0-3261 GCF_042197445.1 Bartonella sp. AA1HLJMS
AAAGCACCGGTAATGGCACTGGCAGCGCCCGAGGCTGCTCCACCCGTAACCGCCGTGACAGCCAATGCCACGAGAGCCGCACCGGCTTCTGTCAGCCCTTGGGCTTTATAATCCCAGTCTTTAAATTCAGCCTTAACTGCTTGCCAATCCACTTGCTTGGATAATTCTGGATCATCACGCAGTTGCTTGATCCATGCCATGCCTGGAGAGCGAGACAATTGCTCAAGGGATTTGTCTAAATCACCGGTTGCCTGATACTCAACAACAAAGCCATCACCCGCATCAAGCTTTATGCCACCCTTAGCATCTATGGTGACATGCTCGATGGTCTCCTTAAGGTAACCTTTATCGCTCTCACTCCACCACACAAGGTTTTCATTACGCTGATAAACGTCCTTAAAATCTTGATCCTTGTTGGTCAGAAACTTGATCTTCCCCGTATCTGATGCCAAATGCGTCTGACCACCACTTGATAGCCCTGCCGCATCAAGCGTGAGATCTCCATTTTGCGCATGCATGGAGAGGTTGCCCTCTGTTTCTATCGTGGTTTTGTTTGTAGTAACTTCTGTTGATTGTTGACGAAACTTATTCTTTTGCTTCGATTTGTCGCCTTCTTTGCCCCTCAGATCCAAATCAAAACTGTTAAAATCTTGCTCTGAAATCGCGTTGAGAGCGCCACCACTGGTGAAATCCCCATTGCCCTTGGCTTTAAACTTTCCCCCAAGGTTAAGTTCACCACCTGTGACAATGGTCAAATCTCCATCACTGTTGACTTCTGTCAAACGGTGCTCACTGCTTTGGGCGTTATAATGCCCTTTTTCCAATGTCTCCTTATGGTCACTCTCTAGCACTAATGAACCAAACGTAGCAGAACCATCGACAATCACCGTCATCGGACCGCCACTGCTCCATTGGCCACCAGTCATGCTTAAATCGCCAAGGGAGTGAATGTTTAAATCCTGTATAGAAATGATTTGAGCCTGCTGCCCGCTCCGATCAACGAAACCATATTCATTCGTGTCACGGATTTTTGCAGTACCATCAATGATTGTCTTCGCATTGAGGGTGATGATATCCCCCAGAATAACCCCTGAAGAGTTGGCTAAAAGATCGCCACTGCTGAGATCTACGGCACCGCTGCCAAGCAAAAAACCACCATCATTAAACAAAGTTTGCGTAGTCGAAACATGCAATGCACCATTACTTGATATGGTGCCGCTATTGGTAAGACGGTCCGTCTCTATAGTGACGCCATTGCCTTTCAAACGTGCACTGGCAAGGTTTCCTTGCTGCGTTTTTGCCCCATAAACATCTTGTGCTAAAGAAGTGTTTGGTGCCAAATAAACGTGGGGTACCAAGACCTCTTGTCCGTCGACAAGGTGGGTCTCAAGCCAGATCATATCCTTTTTGATCCCAGCAATTTGCTGAGGCGTTAAGGGCTTGCCTAGCACTAACCCCAAGGGATCTTGCTGCTCCACAGCATTGTCATAGAGCCTTTGCATTTGAGCATTGGGATCTTCAACATCAAGAAGAGTGCGATTGCCTGTCAGTTCAAAGATTTGCTCACCCACCAGACGATATTCAAAATAAGCATCCCCCAACTTTTTGAACACGTGCTCAGGCTTATAATTGCCAATCTTTTTTAAGTAATAGTCCGATCCTAAAAATTTACTTGGGTTGATAAAATCTGGACGCGTCTCGACTAAAAATGGCACATCCGGTGTTTGGGTCTGAGCCAATTCTGTCTTAACAGAGTTAAGCCCATCTTGCGTTGGCACTTGTATGGATTCTGGTGCGGGTGTTTTTGTGCTTGGTGCAAAAAGCCCTTTGTGCCCTTTCAAACCATTGATAATACCGTCCAATCGATCATCACTAATCAGTGGTTTGGAACCATCAAAATCGGTGTTTTTAACACCAGCCAACCCTTTATCGCCAGAGCTTAAGCCAACTTGCTCAACCCCCTCACGCACCGCATGATTATCAATATAGCCTGTCAACTTGGCATCAAGCGTGCCACCAGCTTCAATCGTGCCGTAAACAGTATCATAAGTGCGGGCGGTTGTTTGGGTAAAAGTAGGACCATCCCATTCTTTTGCATCGTGCGCTATACATCCTGGATTTGTGATACTACATTGCTTATATCTGTAGCGTGTTTTAGTCACAATCTTGGTTGTTTCGATTAAATCGCGCCCCTCATTGAGCAGCGTATCACCCTGCATCTCAATGTTGCCATTAGCAGCAATCAAACTATAACTATTGCGGATATCACCGGCATGAACCGTGAAATGGCGCCCTACCAAAATCTGGGCAGCATTATTGATAAAATGAGGCTGCTGACGAATGATCGTGGTGTCGATATTTTTCTTGATCTTTGTGTGTTTATCAACATTTGGGATTTTTTCCCATTCTCCTCGCACGTAACTGTGAGAAACCACTTTATCGCTAACTTCAACTCCACCTTCACGCATGTTGGTAAGCGCTGAGACATCGAAGGTCATATCGCCTGACACGGCTTCTAAAAGACCCGAGCTGTTGATCACATGACCAGCCCGCTCTCCACTTAAACCACGGATGATGAGATTGTCTTCAGCAATGACATCGGCAAACTTATTAATAAAATCCCCATCTAAGGAGAAAATGGCAGATTTCTTGGCATAAATCAGCCCACTATTACTCAGATCAGCGCTCACATTGAGCGCAACCCCATCACCACTTGAACCAATACTGCCGGCATTGTCCAAAACATCTGCGGTTAAGACAAAAGCACCACCACTTTTGAGAACACCGTCTTCACCATTTAAAACCAGAGCAACTTGCCCCAATGACGGATCATGACTTTTTGCTATAAGCGTAAAGCTGTCACTGGCTAAAAGCTGACCTGAATTGGCTAAAGACCCAAGCTTCGCATCAACAACACCGCCCACCATGATACCGGAATTGCTTAAAACATCATGGCTGTTGAGAGTCAGTACCCCGCCTTGCGCTTCCACAAGCCCAGCTTGGGTGAGTGTGCCTGCCTTCAGCGTTACATCATAGCCACCAACCTCACTTGTCTCACCCAGCGTCAAGGTGCCATCGGTTGAGAGTTCTATCCGCTTTTGCGAAACAATACGCCCCGTTTGGTTCAGAGTGTTTTGCGCATTCACAGTGATTGCGCCATTGCTTGCTATCGTGCCACTATTGGTTAAATCACCGTGGCTGGTCAGTTGAAGGTCACCACGCTCAATCTCTATGTGCCCTGCTTGGATCACACTATCAGCA
>NZ_JBHIRW010000089.1:0-3179 GCF_042197445.1 Bartonella sp. AA1HLJMS
TTTATTCAAAGTATTTTGACATTCGCATCTGTTTCTTTGGTAATAGTCACAACTGTTTTTGCAATTTTATGCAATTCTCATATTCCTTCTGAATTGCAGAGCAATCCAAAATATAAAGATGATGATACAACGGGTTGGGTGAAACTAACACGTGATTTACAACAGTATTTGCACAGACTCTTAAAACTAATAAGTTTAGCGCTTATCGTTTTAATTTTTCCAAATAGTTATAAAGAAACTGTTTTTTTACCTGTCATCTCTAAGTACGTGAAGTACAAGCTTTCTTTTCCATTGGATACTGTACTTTGGTACTCAGATATTGCTCTTTGGTATTCTTTTTTAGTTTGTGTATTGTTTCTTATGTTACATACACGCAGTTTAATAAACATATCTATTTACACACTACAGTGCTCAGTTAAAAAGCTATAGTAAAATTTCCGATTTTATAAAACTGTTCAGATTACGTTGTTTCTTCTCAACGTTCATAGATGAGATCAACAAGGAGATAAAAAACTATCGTGGGCTGCTTGATTTTAAAGAACATGACCTCTAGGTGTGAAGAAAGATGGGCTAAGTCTTTCTAAAAATGCCCTACTTGCTCTAGAGGTGAAATATGTGGGATTGGGCTGTTATGCCGAGCTTGCCACAAATCATGCTTTTGTTGCAATTTAAGCCAGAATTCCGCATCATTTAAACCCGCTTTTTCTAACCGTAAAGCTAAGTTAATACTAATCGCCGCATGGCAGTTTAAGACGCGGGATAAAGTTAAACGTGCAACGCCAAGACGATTTGCAGCTTCTGTTACTGTTAACCCTAATTCATCAAGCAATTCTTCTTTCAAAATGCCGCCAGGGTGTGGAGGATTGTACATCATAATAACACCTCAAAACTCAATGGTAATCTTGATAATCAACCAGTTCAACGTCTGTCCCAATGAAACGAAAGGTAACACGCCAATTTCCATTGACACGCATTGACCAGTAACCTTTTAAATCGCCCGTAAGCGCATGTAGACGATACGATTTAAGAGTAACTTGTTCAGGCGCGGATATTGTATCTAAAATTACTAAAATGTTTGCTAATTTTTTAGCATGCGCGGGTTGTATGCCTTTGCAGACTCCTCTTTCAAAGAATAATTTCAACCCTTTATGCTTAAAACTAACGATTGCCATATATACCCTCTTGATACTATACACCATGCATTTATGTCAATTGATTATTTATCAAAGAGCATATTAAACATAATTTTATATGTTAATAATTAATAATATATCATTGAAATAATTGAAAAAATAATAAAATTATGCTAAGATTTTTTTACATATTTAAATACAAATTTAAGGTAACTAAAATATGCTAAATAAAGTGACGTTAATCGGGCGCCTTGGTGCTAATCCCGAAAGCAAAACAATGAATTCTGGAGCAGAAATAGTCAATTTTAGTATAGCGACTTCTGAGAGCTATACAGATAAAAAAACCAATCAAAAAGTAGAGAAAACAGAATGGCATTCAGTTGTGATTTTTAATCCACATTTAGCAAAAATTGCACTTCAGTATCTAAACAAAGGTTCAAAAGTTTACGTAGAAGGAAAATTACAAACGCGCAAATGGCAAGATAAAAATGGGCATGACCGTTACACAACAGAGATTGTTTTACCACAATTCAAAGGCGAGTTGTATTTGCTTGATGCGAAGAAAGAGCAATCAGCATCCCCTACCCCTTCACCCATTACTTCTCAAAATTATGCTATCGCTTCAGGTGCTCAAGATTATAGAACAGCTCTTAACGATAGCGTCCCATTCTGATTGAAAAAATATGGCTAAAAGAAAAAAACGTACAAAACGTGGTCGTCCTCGGATTAAAGGGTGTATCAGAGAACCAAATGGACGCATCTCACGAGCAAAAACACCGCATGAACCCATGGATAAATTGGCAATTGAAATGCGTGCTAAACGCTTTGGTTTGACGATTGAAGAGGCTAAAAATCCGCTTTCCGGTACCTATATTGGGCGGCTTTATTTGCAAGGCGAAATCAATCAAGACCAATATGATGCTGCGCAAAAATATCTTGAAGTGAGAAACAATTATCTATGTGCAAAAGCCTTGCCTAGCGCTATTTATGATGAAATGCCTACAACTTCTGATAACGGAGCAAGAGAGAAATGGGTACAGATAACAACAGAACATCTTGTAGCTGTAAAAGGTGTTGTTCAAGAAGCGCAGTGTTTACACCGTCAATATAACCTTCATGCCGCATTACAGTATCTTGTCATAGAAGATCAATCACTACCACACCTTGTGCTTTCATTGCGCATTGCTCTTAATGCGCTTTATAAACATTTTACGCAAAACCGGTAGTTTTCAAGCGGCGTCTTGGATATTAATGGCAACCTCTTTTCCAAGAGCAATGAGAGTAGATTCTAAGGCATCTAATTTGGTTGCGTGGTTTAAATCCAACAATCGGTCAATTTGTATTGGATGAAGTTTTAAAAGACGTACGAGATCAGCTTTGCGTAAGTTTTTTTCAATCATAGCGTTATGTATTGCAATTTTTAAAGTCACCAATGAAGATACTTCAACAAAAGGATAGGCAATATCACGATGTCCAAAGGGAATAGGTTCACGATCTTGAAAACGCCCCATAATGACTGTTAAAAGTGCATTTTTAGCCTGTTCCAAAGCTTCTTTTTCATCGTTACCATAGGTAACAAATTCCTGAAAGTCTTTAGAGACGACTAGAAGAGTATCATTGTCATCTTTGATAAATTTGATTGCATATTTCATTTACACCTCCATATTCAGGCTTATTGTAGGTCAAGATCTTTAAGAATCTTCTGGACTAATCCTATTCCTAATTCTTTTCGCGTACCATGCATAGGTAAAACGGACTTTTTAGAACCACATTTTACAAGCAAATGCCCTCCCTTCCCTGAAGTAAAACTGCAACCATGCTTTATAAGATATCTTTTCAATTCTTGACTATTCATTATAATAATATAACATCTAAAATGTTTCAATACAACATAAATGTTGTGTTGAAGGAAAATAAAGGACATCTTTTAAAACACCATATTTAGGTAAAAAAATAAAAAAAATACAATATATTGATTTTTTTGTTGGCATGGTGTAAAAAGTCGTATTAAATGACGATACTGCACTAGTCGTATTGTGTCTAAAA
>NZ_JBHIRW010000090.1:0-3147 GCF_042197445.1 Bartonella sp. AA1HLJMS
CCAAACAACGATGTTTTACAGCACAACAAGATAAATGCTGACGGTCGTACAAAAATGAATGCATATTAATTTACTGGAGTGCAATTCGATTCGCAATCACCAAACGCAAGCCTAACGGATTGCTATAACGAAGTAAAAAATGCTTTTGTTTAGAATGTGCTGTTGTACCAAAAAATCGATGTAAATCAGAACGATCTTTTACAACCAGAATGCGATTATCTTCATTGATCATAAGCATGGGAAGGCCATAAGTATCCGCCCATAACCGCCAATCCAGAAGAACATTATTCAAATCTCTGGAAACCAAAAGCGGTATACAAGCTTCCTCATCGGCATGAAGTAATTCTAATGCAACAGCTCTTTCTCCTGAACGCGTTTTTACGGTACGTGCTGCAATTCCTTGAAAATGATAAGGGGGTATTAAATGCGATAAGCTTGAAGGCATATCCGTTTTAAAAGAAACACCACGCTCATTTAACGAACAAATAACCTGATTACCCGTTTTGGATGAAAAATATGTCGTCGTTTGTGGCAAATGGCACGGATCTAACCGAAATTCAAGCACCGCTTTTGCCTGATTAAAGCATTGATTAGCCATATACATTATCCCAATTTATCTTAAATAACATACACCCTTTAGCAGCTTTTTCTCATTGGATTATTAAAAGTTTGAATAAAAAACAACTGGTTTCTTTTTTGGTTATTAAAATCTAAACAAAAATGCATGATCACCATTCTTGAATTATAATACTTTTCCAGGATTCATTATCCCTAAAGGATCGAGTGTTTTTTTAATCCCTTGCATAATATCCAATGCGACAGGCGATTTAAAAGAACGAAGTTCTTCGCGCTTAAGCTGACCAATTCCATGCTCAGCAGAAAATGCACCTCTATAGTCCACCACTAAACTATGAATGCGATGATTCATTGTTGACCATAACTGCAAAAACACTGTCGTATCAGCTCCTACAGGTTGTGTAATATTATAATGTAAATTTCCATCGCCCATGTGTCCAAAACAAATCACCCGTGCTCCTGGAGCAATATCTTCAACAATAAGCGCTGCCTCAGCAATAAAATCAGGAATAGAAGCAAGTGGGATTGCAATATCATGCTTAATGGACCCTCCTGCTAACTTTTGTGCTGATGATATACTTTCTCGTAATTGCCAAAAAAAATCTTGCTGTTTTAAAGATTGCGCAACAACTGCATCTTCTATCACCGCATTCTTTAAAGCTTCTTCTAAAATAGTACTCAATACCGATAACGCCTCATCATTGCCTTGCAACGATGAAATGTTCATTAATACATACCATTCATGTTTCCGCTGAAGAGGAGGCTTCTCACACATCTTATAATCTAAAGCCATTTGCAAACTGAGATTTCCCATGAGCTCAAAACCTGTCAACATCCCTCCTCCATATTCTTGAGCCAGAGATAAAAACTCTAAAGCCTTCGCCGGACTATATAATCCCACCAAAGCAACAGCTTTTCCTTTTATTTTTGGAAACATCTTCAAAACGGCTGCGGTTATAACTCCCAATGTGCCTTCTGCACCAATAAAAAGATCTTTTAAATCGTAACCGCTATTGTCTTTTTTAACAAAACGCAAATCATCTAAAATACGCCCATCCGGTAAAACAATTTCTAAACCAAGACAAAGATCACGCATATTGCCATAAGCTAAAACAGCTGTCCCTCCAGCATTCGACGAAAGATTGCCTCCTACTTGGCAAGAACCTTCAGATGCCAAAGAAAGAGGGAAAAAACGACCTGATTCATCCACTTTTTTCTGTAAATCCTGTAAAATAACACCAGCCTCTACAACAACAAAATTTCCCTCAAGATTTATAGCTCTAATCTTATTTAATCGCTCCATGGATAAAAGAACGCTCCCTCCTCCTTCATCTGGTTGTTGTCCCCCCACAAGCCCTGTATTTCCACCCTGTGGCACAATCGGTGTGCGCGTTTTGCTCGCTAACTGCATAATCGATGAGACCTCTGCGCAAGAAGATGGACGTAAAAGTAAAGGTGTTTTTCCATGAAAAAGCCCACGCTCTTCAAGCAAATACGGTGCAATCAAAGCTTGATCCGTTATAGCATGCTTAGCACCAACAATTTCCCTAAACCCTTCAATTAATTCCTGCTCCATGTTCATTTCTCCTTTGGAGCCGCAGCCCGTATAAGACGATCATTGATAGCCTCTCCTAATCCGTATGATGGAATAGGTTCTACTGCGATACATCTCACTTTAAATGAATCTAATTCCTTCATATATTGAAATAAATGAGAGGCTGCCTCTTCCAACTTTCCATCTTCGCTAAGGTTTAAAATAGAAACGGCATTTTCAGCCCCCATAACACGCTTTGAACCAAATGCTAAAAGCGCTTCACCATTTTCCACCTTTTCTACATTCAAACGAACCGTAGCATTGGGAGCATAATGTGATTTTAACATCCCAGGAGCTTCAATCGCCGCCCTTTGATCTATCCGTTTTAAAGGCTTCCCCACAACCTCTTCAATTTCATCAGCCGCAAGCCCCCCTGGACGCAAAAGATAAATATTTTCACCACAAATTTTAATAATCGTTGATTCCAGCCCTATTTTAGCAGGTCCTCCGTCCAATATCAAAGGAACAGATTCCCCCAAAGATGCAAAAACAGCCTCAGCTGAAGTAGGGCTAAGACGCCCCGATTGATTCGCACTAGGAGCAGCAAGTGGACGGCCAAAATGTTGTACCACTTCCGCAAAACGACTGTCTGGAAAACGAACAGCCAAGGTATTCAAACCAGAGGTTGTTAAAGGATGGATATTATGCTGTTCCTTTAAAGGCAAAACCAATGTCAAAGGCCCTGGCCAAAATTCCTCTATTAATTGGCGTGAAAGAAAGTCAATTTTAACATAACGTTCCGCCATTTCGATGCCGCTAACATGCGCAATAAGAGGATTAATTTGTGGACGACCCTTTGTAGAATAAATAGAAGAAATTGCCCTCCCATTGGTTGCATCGCCCGCTAATCCATAAACAGTTTCTGTTGGTAACGCTACTAACTTCCCTTGTTCAAGAAGCGCTATTGCCTCTCTTATCGAAGCACTATCGAGTGGTAGAATCGTCATGACACATCATTTCTATAACACTCTTTTAGT
>NZ_JBHIRW010000091.1:0-3092 GCF_042197445.1 Bartonella sp. AA1HLJMS
GATTCCTTGCATTCGGATTGCCTCCACTTTCCACTTGCGCAACACGGTACAAATAACTCTCTGGCAAACCATAACGCACTGCTGCTTGACGGATCGCTTGATTAACAGAAGGACTAGAACGGGTCATTTCGCGTACTCTATTGAAGCACTAGGACCTAACCCTTTTGCTACAGCTCTAGAAACAATCTTCAAGCCTTCATCCGTTATCACACCGGCTTTATGCCACTTCAAAGCACTTTGAATCAATTTGGCAATTTCATTGCGCTCCATTCCTTTAACGCCAAAAGTTGCTAACTTCGCTATACCGCGCTCTAGCTCTTGTCTTGCCCGTAGCGCCTCTGGAGCATTCGGGTGGAAAAATATGTTTCGTGCTAATTTTAAGCCTTGAGCTGGTATATCAGGAATACTATGTGGTACACGAACTCCATCAAAAAGAGAAACCTCAGGAGTGCCTTCAAATTTGCTAAAACCCTCTTTTGCTGCATCAGAATAGAATTGCTCCTGATCTACTGCCTTTTTAAAAGTAGAAAACCGTTCCGGTCCTATGGTCCTTTCAAGATTCTCAGACGCAAGATTTTGTTTTAAAAGTTTAGAAAATTCATTAATAGGGTCATCATTTTTTCTGAGTAAATCATCTAATGCATCTCTCATGCCCATCTGATAGGTATTATTTTGTTTTGTCCAATTCCCTTTAGAAAGATTTTCCTGAACTGCATCCCTTTCAAAACTCTTTTCAAGCTTTGTTCCAAGAGCTTGTCTACCTTCCTCAAAGCTATCTGCAAAGTTTTTGAATTTTGCCGCACTACCGCGTGCTGCTTTGTACGTAGGAGAGATTTCGTCCATTATTTTTACCAAATTTTGTTTGAGGACTTCGTATCCTAAAATCTTTTGGTTATCGCCATGTTTCTTACTTTTTTCGATTAAATCATCAAGAGACTGCTTAGTTTGATCTAATAACTCTATCGTAGGTTTATAGTTTATACTACTAAACCTTCTATCATAAAATCGTCTAGGATTTATACTGAGGGGGTGTTCCTCTAAAGTATTGACAGCTTCTTTAAGAGCTTTTTGAAACCCTTTATTTTCAAAAAGTTTATTAAGAGCCGGATAATACTCTCGTCCTATCGGCGTTTGCCTTGCTTGTTCATAAAGATGATCATGCGCTTCTTTCCCTTGCTGTTTAAGCGTCCTGCTTAAAGTATCGCTATGCTGGTATGGAACAATTGTCTGCTCCATCATATCATCAAGACGTTGAACAGAACCGCCTAATCTTTTCTCATGCGCTTGTTTCAAGAGATTATAAACATCTTCATTTGTTTTAGACGCATTCCACAAAGTCTGTCGTAGTTTTTCATTAATATCTGTCAAAAATACTTCGTGAGGTTCTGAACTAAGACGTTCCGTGATCTTTTGGGTTTTATTATCGTAAAGTTGCTTGGCAACTTCTCTCAAAGCTTTATTTGAAACCTCTTTACGAGCAGGATTAAAATAATTCCTTACAAGTGGAGGCGATTTTAAAGCATTTCCTAAACTACGAACTGCCTTAGAAATACCCATACCTCCTAAAGCAGCAACCGGCGTCAAAACTGCCCCACCAACACCACCGGCTAATGCCGAATTCACCGTATCATTGTAACCTTTTCCTGCACCAGAACCATGTAAAGCTCCAGAACCTGCCCCAACAATAGCTCCCCTACCTAAACTTCCTAAAGTCGAGCCTGCTCGCAAAAAATTTAATGCGGGAATACCCAAAGATGCTAATGTTGGTAAAATCGAACCAGCAATATAAGCACCAGAAGACAACCATGGATATTTTTTTTCTAAGGCTTTTAGGTAAGCGCGCTCCTTAGCTACCCTTCTATTATAAACCTCTTCTGCCTTTTTATCGCCGCTCCAATAATCCGTAAAACCTGCTTCATTGGCTGCTTGTATCTCATCACTATACCCTGCTGTCAAACCAGATATCCCATGACTCCTTAGTGCATCCGACCACGTAAGATCTTTATCATCAAATGAAAAATCTTTGAATGTTTCTTGAGTATTTGGAATATCTTGAACTGGACCAATTACTTCATATTTCCTAGCCCACTCAGGGAGACGTGATTTATCATAATCCTTAAGTTCAGGATAATTTGTTTCCTTTTGAACATCTTCAGCAATACCAATAACCTTATACTTTCTAGCCCATTCAGGAAGAAGTGACTTATCATAATTCTTAAGTTCAGACATGAAACACAACCTATTTTCTTATAGTCATTCTTTTACCATCGGCATCAATAACAATAAAATCTGCTCCTTTCGGTAAGGCTTCAATTTCTTCTGCACTTTTTACTACAGGCGCATTTGCACTATGTCCTTGCTGTGGAGCTTTAGAATGCGACTGTGAGGTAACCTTATCAACACTCTCTTGCGTTAATTCAATGCTGCTGTCTTCTAGCAATTTCAATACGTCTAATTTCATCTTAGCCAAAATCTGATGGATTTTTTTCAACCTAAACAAGAGCTCTTTATGACCCAAGTCGTACTTTATCTCTCCTAAATAGCTCTTTAAGATATCAAGCTCTCTTTCTGTAAGGTTACCAAAACCAGAAGCACCATTGCGTGAATACCGTCTCATCGTTTCTAAACGGTCAATACCTATACGGTTTTTAATGGAATCAAGCAGTGAACGCATATCACGGTGTTGAGGAACCTTAAAAGAAGCTTGCCAATCAGCAAGATTTCCCGTAGCCCAATCACCATTCTCTTCTATATAATTCATAAAACGTTCAATGTCATGGAGTGTATTACTACTGATAGCTTCACTATTTTTAAGATCTATTGTTTCTCGTAGGCGGTCCATTTCTTCTTTAGATCTAGCATCATAACCGCCGTTCACTTTTTGTAATAGAAAAGCATTCAATGCATCTTTATTCCCAGCCATGAACCGCGCCTCTTCTTCACTGTACCCTTTAGATTTTAGGTATTCGACGGTCTGATTAACCTGCCCTCTTTCCTTATCTCCTTCATTAAGATGCTTCACACCACTTGCAAGCGCATCCCACCCAGAACCGTCTGATGAAGATTCTGCCATACCTGCAAAAAGATCTTTG